>JAGCMZ010000170.1 GCA_017646225.1 Paludibacteraceae bacterium
CGCAACATTGTAACCGATATTGCTGGTACTACCCGCGATTCTATTTATACCAAATACGACAAATTTGGCAAATCGTTCTATCTAGTGGATACTGCAGGTATTCGTAAAAAATCAAAGGTAAACGAAGATTTGGAGTTTTACTCGGTGATGCGTTCTATTCGTGCTATCGAAAACAGCGACGTATGCGTGTTGATGTTGGATGCTACTCGTGGTATTGAGGGGCAAGACCAAAATATCTTCTCGCTTATTCAACGCAATAGCAAGGGCCTAGTGGTGTGTGTAAACAAGTGGGACTTGGTAGAAGAGCGCACTAGCAAAGCTGTTAAAACCATGGAAGAAGCCATTCGTAATCGCTTTGCTCCTTTTACCGATTTCCCCATAGTATTTGCTTCTGCTCTTACCAATCACCACATTTACAAGGTAATAGAAGAAGCGATGCGTGTGTTCGAAAATCGTAGTCGCCGCATTCCTACCAATAAACTAAACGAATTCTTCTTGCCACTTATAGAGAACTATCCACCACCAGCACTAAAAGGCAAGTACATTAAAATTAAGTACGTGATGCAAATTCCCGAAACCAAGACTCCTACGTTCTTGTTCTTTGCTAATTTGCCTCAGTACATCAAAGATCCTTACAAGCGTTTCTTAGAGAATAAACTACGTTCTATGTGGGATTTGTGTGGAACACCGGTGCAGTTGTTCTTCCGGGATAAATCCCACGACAGAAAGTAAAAGCAAATTTTAAGCGCGAACTTCTGCGTTCTGCTTGCCCTCGAAATCCTCACTTACGCTTAGTAAGCTCCGGTTTCTCAGGTTTCGCAAGCCTTGAATTTCACACTTAAAATTCACTTTTAGGTAGGGATGTTTTAATTATTGACAATCGACAGATTTTATGAAAAAACGACCCAAACATAAATTCAACCCCTATAAAGAGGCGAACGAGGTCTTTTTATCGCGCAAAGCGATGGAAGACGATGTCGTTGTGCTGGAAAGTGGGGTAATGTACAAAAAACTAGTATCGGGTAGTGGAACGAAATGCCCAGGGCCTACGTCGTTGGTGTATGTGTACTACTCCGGAAAACTGATTGATGGTAGTGTGTTCGACTCCAATGTCAAGGATGCTACGCCAGCGCTTTTTCCCTTGCGCGATCTTATTATGGGGTGGCAAATTGCCTTGGTACGCATGCACGAAGGTGATAAATGGGAAGTGTACATTCCGGCTAAACATGGATATGGTTCGCACGCAGCAGGCGACATCCCTGCACACAGTACGCTTATCTTTACCGTAGAACTCGTAAAAATAGAACGCTGATAGAGGTTTTAATAAAGTATACTCTAGCAATAGAACCAATAAAAAAACCGACCCTGTTGAGGTCGGTTTTTTATTGTATAGTGTTTGCTAATTATTCAGCAACAACTTCTACAGTAACTTCAGCGCTAACTTCTTTGTGAAGTTTAACAGCAACTTTTACAGTACCCAATTCTTTGATACCGTCTTTTAGTTGGATGGTACGTTTGTCGATGCTGATACCTTGTTTTTCCAATTCTTCAGCAATTTGCAAAGAAGTAACCGAACCAAAGATTTTGCCACCTTCGCTAGCTTTAGCAGCCAATTTAACAGTAGCAGCGTTGATTTTTTCTGCCAATGCTTCAGCGTCAGCTTTAATTTTAGCGATTTTGTGAGCGCGTTGTTTTAGTTCTTCTGCCAACATTTTTTCGGCAGCTGGAGTAGCCAAGATAGCTTTTCCTTGAGGAATTAAAAAGTTACGACCGTAACCATTTTTTACGATTACTACTTCGTCTTTGTAACCAAGACAGGAAATATCTACTTTCAAAATAATTTTCATAGCTTTTTCCTCCTCTTATTATTTCATCATATCGGTTACGTATGGAAGCAAAGCCAAGTGGCGTGCTCTTTTAACAGCTTGGGCAACTTGACGTTGGAATTTCAACGAAGTACCGGTAAGACGACGAGGAAGGATTTTACCTTGCTCGTTCAAGAATTTTTTCAAGAATTCAGGATCCTTGTAGTCGATATAACGAATACCGCTTTTTTTGAAACGGCAGTATTTTTTCTTTTTGTTGTCCACTGATTGTGGAGTCAAATAACGAATTTCAGATTGATTCTGTGCCATGATATTTCCTCCTTATGCTTCAGTTTTACCTTGTTTTTTTCTTCTCTTTTCTGCGTATTCAGCAGCGTATTTGTCCAATTTCACGGTTAAGAAACGGATAACGCGTTCGTCACGACGGAATTGAGTTTCTAAAGTGTTGATTAACTCTGCATCTCCGGCAAATTCAATTAGTTGATAAAAACCGGTAGATTTTTTGTCGATAGGATAGGCAAGTTTGCGCAATCCCCAGTTTTCTTCGTTCAAAATTTCAGCGTTGGCATCGGTCAACACTTTTTTGAACTTTTCGACCGCTTCCTTCATCTGAACATCAGACAAAACGGGAGTCAAAATGAAAACGGTTTCATACTTGTTCATAATGTCCTTTTGTTTAATAGGTTAATAATAGTTTTGCGCTTTATACGTAAAGCGAGCGCAAAGATACAACAAATAAATGAGATATAAAAAAGAGTAAAGAGAAAAATTCATTTTTTTACTTTCTTTCTACAATGTTTGGGAGAAATACAAGAAAATTTTATTTTTACAGAAGGAAATTTTTAACTCCATGAATATGAAAAAAATAGTTACTCTTTTAACCTTATTTGCCGTGGTTGCCCTACAAGCTTTTGCAACCAAAGTAACCGTTCAAGGTGTCGTTTATGGCGACAAGAATGAACATAGTGGCCTAAAAGAAGGCGAGGCTGCTGTTATTGATTATACTGACGATCTTACGGCCGATATGGTGATCGAAGACGAAGTGGAAATCAATGGTGTAAAACACCGGGTAGTGGAAATTATTGACGGTCTGTTTATGTATAAAACCTCGCATCGCGATGTCATTACATCGCTTCAGTTACCTGCAGGTTTAAAAAAGGTGGGACGTTATGCCTTTGAAGATTGCAAGAACTTGGAAACAATAACCGGCATTCCTACCTCTAACCTCGATTATATGGGCAATCGTGTCTTCGATGGCACCAAATGGATCAAATCGCTATCGGGCGAGGGGGTGTATTTGTTTGGCGGTTGGGCCATTTCGTATATTGGCGAAGTACCCCAAAACGTAGTGATGCCAGCTGCTACCATTGGTATTTGTGAAGGGTTCTTGCGAACTACAGGTTATAGCTATATAAATGTAAAAACCCTTCAACTCAACGAAGGATTAAAAGAGTTGAACTATCGTGCCTTTGAAGGATGCTATTATTTAAAGGTGGTAACTATTCCTGCGTCGGTAGAAAAAATAGACAGCGAAGCCTTTTATGGATGTGGCATCGCCGAGTACAACGTGGCCGAAGGCAATACCGTGTATAGCGCCGAAGATGGTATCCTTTATAATATCGATAAAACAAAATTATTGGCATACCCAGCCAAAAAAGTTGCCGAATCATTTACCACCCCTGCTGGTGTGACCGAATTAGGCTCTTATGCGTTTTACGGATCGAGCCTTAAAAAATTAATTATTTCGGAGGGTATAGCCTATGTTCCCGATCAGGCCATCCGTGAAATGGCTTCTTTGGATTCGCTATCCTTGCCATCTACCCTTACCAAGATGGGATATGGAACTTTCTACTCGTGTAATAAGCTGAAGACCATTGTGTTGCATGCGGTAGAGGTACCAACTTATCATGGTACAGATTTATCGGCAAGCAACTTTGATAATACCATTTTGTATGTGCCCGAAGAAAGCCTAAATGCTTACCAAGCAGATGCCAAGTGGGGTAAATTAAACAACGCAGGGGCGCGCGATAACATTAAGCCCTTGACATTGCTAGATGAGGAAGACGGAGAAGGCTCTGGAGAAGGTGAAGGCTCTGGTGAGGGCGATACCACCGCGATTGAAAGTGTTTATGCCGACGACTCATCAGCGCCAGCGACTGTATACGACTTGGCAGGTCGCCCTGTTAAGAGTCCGTCAAAAGGCATTTATATTATCAATGGCAAAAAAGTGTATGTGCCATAAGTCATCGAGGTAAAAAAATAATCCCCCAAACCACTTAGCATAGTGACGTTTGGGGGATTGTTGTATAGATACGTTCTTATTTACCTTCTTCTAGCATATCGTATAGATATCCAGTAGTATCGGCTACTAGGCGAACACAAATGTCTTGGTGATGTTTGCGTTCGGTAACGTTGGTGGGGTTGGAATACTTAATAAGGAGTTCGTTGCAGTTGGTTTCGCCGTATTGGTCTTCTACTTTCTTGTTGAGTTCGCGCACGCGTTTGTATACTGCCATTTTTTGTTCCATTTGTTCGGGGCCTTCGTAGCCCTCTACCATGCCCAATACCATAAAGCCGCCTGTTAAAGCGCCGCATTTACTACGTAAGCGACCCATGCCGCCTCCAAAAGTGCCCGATATGCGTTTGGCAATGGTTTTGTCTAGGCCAATGCGGTCGGCAAAGGCTAGTAATACAGATTGTGAACAAGCGTGTCCTTCAGTAAAATATTTTACTGCTAAATCAATGGTTTCTTGTTTTGTCATAATGGTTGATTATTTAAATAGTTCGGTCGATAGGTAGCGTTCGCCAGTATCGGGCAAAAGCACTACGATGGTTTTGCCTGCGTTTTCGGGCAAAAGCGCCAACTGGGTGGCGGCGGCCAAGGCACAACCCGATGAAATGCCCACCAAAATACCCTCGGTTTTTGCTAGTAGGCGGGCTTTTTCAAGTGCTTCGTTGCTGGTAATATCTATTACTTTATCTACTACTTGTGCGTTGTAGTTATCGGGAATAAAACCAGCCCCTATGCCTTGTATTTTGTGCGGCCCTGCTGGGTTGCCGTTTAGCACGGCCGATTCGGCGGGTTCTGCGCCTACTATTTCTATACTGTTTTTTTGTTCTTTTAGGTAGTTTCCTACGCCACTAATGTTGCCGCCTGTACCAATGCCTGCTACAAAAATATCTATCTTACCATCGGTATCGGCCCAAATTTCAGGGCCTGTGGTTAGGTAGTGTGCCATGGGGTTGGCGGGATTGGTAAATTGTCCGGCCATCCATGCTCCTTTTATTTCTTGTAGCAAGGTGTTTGCTTTCTCAATGGCGCCTTTCATGCCTTGTGCGCCTGGGGTTAACACTACTTCTGCGCCGTAGGCTTGTGCCAATTTAATACGCTCTATGCTCATGGTATCGGGCATGGTAAGTATCAGTTTGTACCCCAATACAGCGCATGCCATGGCTAAACCTATCCCTGTATTACCGCTAGTAGGTTCTATAATGGTAGCTCCGGCTTGCAACAAACCATCGGCAGCCGCTTGCTTTAGCATTTGCACGGCCACGCGGTCTTTGGCGCTGCCACCGGGGTTAAAGGCCTCTACTTTGGCAACAAGGGTTGAAGTTAACCCCATTTGTTGGCTGTATCGCTCCAATGTCACCAAAGGTGTGCCACCCACAGTATCGATGATGTTAGAATAAATGCGTTTCATAACGTGTTATAATGTTATAG
>JAGCMZ010000171.1 GCA_017646225.1 Paludibacteraceae bacterium
CCATTCTAACCCAAACCGTACACAACCGTCCGTTGGTGTACCTTGATAATGCGGCCACTACCCAAAAACCATGGTCGGTTATCAAGAAAATAGAAGAGGGATACACCCAGCAGAATGCCAATGTGCACAGAGGCGTTCACTTTTTGAGCCAAATGGCCACCGAGGCGCACGAAGCAGCTCGTGCTACCGTGCAGCAGTTTTTAGGTGCCGCCCATGCACACGAAATTATCTTTACTCGTGGCACTACCGAATCCATCAACTTGGTAGCCGCCTCGTTTGGCGAAACTTTCCTAAAACAAGGCGACGAGGTGATTGTTTCCGAAATGGAACACCATTCCAATATTGTACCTTGGCAATTGTTGCAACAACGCAAAGGCATTGTTATCAAGGTAATCCCATTTAACAAACAAGGCGAATTGGACTTGGAAGCATTGGCATCGCTCTTTACCGATCGTACCAAATTGTTAGCTGTTACCCACGTATCCAACGTATTGGGAACGGTTAATCCCGTTAAAGACATCATCGCCATGGCGCATGCCCACCAAGTGCCCGTTTTAATTGATGGTGCACAGTCGGTGCCACACATCGCTGTGAACGTACAAGATTTGGATGCCGATTTTTATGTCTTTTCGGGACATAAAATTTACGGTCCAACCGGCATCGGTGTATTATATGGTAAAGAAAAATGGCTCAATGCCATGGTTCCCTATCAGGGCGGAGGCGAAATGATTGCTCAAGTAAGCTTTGAAAAAACTACCTTTAACGAGTTGCCTTATAAATTTGAGGCAGGTACACCCGATTTTATCGGTTCAACCGCCCTTGCAGAGGCTATTCGATACGTACAAAACATCGGCATGGATCAAATAGCTGCCTACGAAACCTATTTGTTAAACTATGCAACCGATAAGTTGCAGCAACTAGGCGATGTGCGTTTCTTTGGAACATCATTGCACAAAAGTGCCGTTATATCCATGCAAGTAGGCAATATACACCATTACGATATGGGTACATTGCTCGATAAGTTGGGCATAGCCCTTCGTACAGGGCATCATTGTGCACAGCCCATTATGCAGCACTTTGGCATAGAAGGCACCTTGCGTGCATCGTTTGCCTTATACAATACAACCCAAGAAATTGATGCCCTAGTAGCAGGCATTCAACGAGTAAAACAATTATTTTAACGTATTGTTATGACAATTAATCAATTACAAGACGAAGTAATAGAAGATTTCGCCATATTCGACGATTGGTTTGATAAATACAGTCGTATCATTGAGCTAGGAAACGAACTTCCTGCTTTTCCCGACGATAAAAAATTGCCCGAGAACCTAATAGAAGGTTGCCAAAGCAAGGTATGGATCGATGCCCGCCTAAACGAAAACGGCCAAATTATTTTTCAAGGCGACAGCGATGCTGTGATTGTAAAAGGGATTTTGGCCTTGCTTTTAAACGTGGTGAGTGGTCATACACCCCAAGAAATCATCGACTCAGAACTTTACTTTATTAACGAAATTGGCTTGAAAGAGCACCTTTCGCCAACCCGTTCCAACGGGCTGTTGGCCATGGTAAAACAAATTAAATACTACGCCATTGCGTTTAATCGATAAAATTTGTTTTTTACCTCAATATTATTAATTTTGTAACGATGTACTTAAAATATACGAACATGAAAAAATTATTTTCTCTTTTGGCTAGTTTCTTGGTGCTACTAACGGTATTTTTTGCCTGCGCACCCCAAGAAGATATATTTTCGGGAAAAGTAGAAACCATGACCTTTTCCGAAGATGTTCCTTATAGTGTAGACGAAGGTCAGATGCTTGACCTCTATAGCTACTTGCAGATTACCCCAGAAAGTGTAGCCGATACAGTGGCCATTCAGTGGACCTCTAGCAATCCTATTCAAGCTACGGTGTCCGAAGGTGGTACTCTTCTCGCCTTGCGCGAAGGCAATGTTACCATTACTGCCAGCGCACAAGGAAAAGAAGCAACCACATCGCTTATGATTAATAAGGTAACCATCAAAGAATTTAGCATCCCAGATAGATTTGAGGTATATGTAGGCAGCAGCGTGCGTTTCCCCATTGCCGATGTAAAACCCAAAACAGCACCTTTGTACCGTTTTAAATGGGAAGCAACCAACGACGGCCCAACTCCCAAACTACAAGACGGTATTTGGTACCTTAAAGCCGACGAAGAACGTAATTATTACACCATAGTCGCAAGTGTGGACAAAGCCGAAGACGCTGCTTGTCAGGTAAGATTTGTAAAACCCTCTATTAGCAAAGCCGCATTCTCTCCTAATAGCTTTACCTTAGAAGAAGGTGCAACACAAGCGCTAAAAAATAGTTTGCAATTAACTCCTGCCGATGGCTTCAGAGCCGATACCGTAAAAGTAACTTGGAGTAGCAACAAAGCAGCCGTAGCAACCGTCGATGCATCGGGCAATGTAACTGCCGTAGCAGCTGGTAAAGCTACCATCACTGCCATGGCCGGCAGCAAACGTGCTACTTGCAGCATTACCGTAACCGCTAAACAAGGCGGCGACCCTGCCGACCCAAGCGACCCATCAGATCCATCGGACCCTTCTGATCCTAGCGATCCAACCGATCCAAGCGATCCAAGCGATCCAACCGAACCCGAGAAACCAGTAGAACCAGAAGAACCTGCAGATCCCAATTATCCTAAATTAGGACCAGTGCAAAAAATAGATGGATACAACTGTGTTGATTTAGGTTTGTCGGTAAAATGGGCGATGGTAGACGTAGGTGCCACCAGACCTTACGATAAAGGATTACAATATGCTTGGGGTGAGACCTTCTCCAGAACAACTTCCAGTGATGCTGGTTACAGCTACAATTCTGATCCTGCCGTACTACCTTTGTCGGCCGATGCTGCCAATGTGGCATGGGGTGGAGGATGGCGCATGCCAACTTCTGCAGAGGCAAAAGAATTAATAGAGAATTGTACCTTTACTTTATTTCAACATGCCACAAAGTCAGAAGAAAGAGGCCTTGTGGTTACCAGTAAAATCAATGGAAATTCTATTTTCTTTAGATTAGGTGACTACTGGACTAGCAGTATTCTTTCTAGTTGGACTATTTTTGCCCACTCATACGAAGTACAGGAGAAAAAAATTGTGAGAGATCAGTTGAGACGTGAAATTATTAATCGTATTCGTCCCGTAATCGATAAATAAGAATGGATAGTTCAAGAATAGGTGCTATTAACAGCCTTGTTGCCTTATATGTTCATAGCCGGTTTTCAATCGGCTATGCAATCAGCACCCCATTCTAAAATTTGGGTGCGCATAGCAGTAGGGGTGCTTTGGACAGTTATCGCCTTTGCGTTTGCTTACTATAAAAATTGGTTGAATATATAGGATTTTAAGCCTTTAATAATAAGACAATGAAAAAATTATTATCCCTTCTAGCTAGTTTCTTGGTGCTACTAACGGTATTTTTTGCCTGCGCACCCCAAGAAGATATATTTTCGGGAAAAGTAGAAACCATGACCTTTTCCGAAGATGTTCCTTACAGTGTAGACGAAGGTCAGATGCTTGATCTCTATAGCTACTTACAGATTACCCCAGAAGGTGTAGCCGATACAGTGGCCATTCAGTGGACCTCTAGCAATCCTATTCAAGCTACGGTGTCCGAAGGTGGTACTGTTAACGCCTTGCGCGAAGGCAATGTTTCTATTACCGCCAGCGCACAAGGTATAGAAGCAACCACATCGCTTATTATTAATAAGGTAACCATCAAAGAATTTAGCATTCCCGCTAACTTTGAAGTATACGTAGGTAGCAGCGTGCGTTTTCCCATTAACGATTTAAAACCCAAAACAGCACCTTTGTACCGTTTTAAATGGGAAGCAACCAACGACGGTCCTACTCCCAAACTACAAGACGGTAATTGGTACCTCAAAGCCGACGAAGAACGCACCTACGCCCTTACCGCTAGTGTCGACAAGGCCGAAGACGCTACTTGTCAGGTAAAATTTGTAAAACCCTCTATTAGCAAAGCCGCATTCTCTCCTAATAGCTTTACCTTAGAAGAAGGTGCAAC
>JAGCMZ010000172.1 GCA_017646225.1 Paludibacteraceae bacterium
ACTGCCGATAATCAATTTGCCATTTGGGGCGTGGTAACCTACGTGATTAAGAAGATGTAGTTTATGTTCGCTCTTGCCGATTGTAATAACTTTTTTGTATCGTGCGAAAGGGTTTTTAGACCCGATTTAAACGGCAAACCCGTTATTGTGCTCTCTAATAACGATGGGTGTGCTGTGGCGCGTAGCAACGAGGCCAAAGCATTGGGCATTAAAATGGGCGACCCTTTGTTTAAGATACGCCATTTGGTGCAAAAACACGGTGTGACGGTCTTTTCGGGCAATATGGCGCTCTATGGCGATATGTCTAGGCGGGTGCGTTTAACCTTGCAAGAGTTCTCGCCCATGGTAGAGGTGTATTCCATCGACGAGGCTTTTTTGGATTTGCGAGGTCTGCTCATAGACGATTACGATGCCTATGCCAAAGAAATTTCGGCACGATGCTATCGGTATACTTCTATTCCTGTTTCGGTGGGTGTTGCACCAACCAAAACCTTGGCCAAAATAGCCTCTAAACTGTGTAAACAATATCCTAAATTAAAGGGTGGGTGTTACATGCACCGCCCCGAGGACATCGAGAAAGTGTTGCGCAAATTTCCTATTGGCGATGTGTGGGGAATTGGTAGGCAATCGACTCAAAAATTGCTACAGATAGGGGTGGGCACCGCTTATGCTTTTACGCAATTAGCAGAGAGCAAGGTGCGACAGCTGATGGGTATAAACGGCGTGCGTGTGTGGTTGGAATTGAGGGGTATACCAGCGGTATCGTTCGAAGAAACGCCCGAGGTGCGCAAATCCATCTGCGTATCGCGCAGTTTTGCTACGGAGTTGTACGATTGCGATGCGTTGAGCGAGCAAGTGGCTAATTTTGCCTTAAAGGGAGCCGAAAAGTTGCGTAAGCAAGGTTCACTTTGTGCCGAGATGACGGTTTTTGCCTATACCAACCGCTTTAAAGACGATGCCCCTCAAACCATGGGTAGTAATTTGGTTTGTTTTACCACGCCCAGTAATGATCAGCGCACGCTAGTGGCGGCAGCGGTTCATGCTACCAAAGAGTTGTTTTGCACGGGCTATGGGTATAAAAAGGCAGGCGTAGTTTTTAATAAGCTGCAAGATGCATCGCATACCATGTATTCGTTGTTCGATGATGCCGAAGAACGTCAAAAACAGCAACGTTTGTCGGTGGCGATGGATGCCATTCGAAATACCTACGGCAAGCACGCCCTAACCATCGCATCGCAAGGAACTACAGAAGAATATTCCCTTTCTGAAAATCAGTCTCCGCATTACACTACATTGTGGAGCGACTTGCCAAAAGTAAGTGTTAAATAATCGTTTAGAACGTAAAGCTAAGCGATACACGAACACCGTTTGCGCATACATTGGGACGATCTAAGTAGTTGATACGTCTTACGTAGTCTACACGCAATACACGTAAAATGTTGTCGATACCCACGCTAAATTCCATGTAAGGTTCGTACAAACGAGCAGGGTCAAATGTACCAGTTCCAGTAGGGAATTTAAGCAATGTATTGTCGAATGCAGGGTTGTTCTTATCTGACAAGTACCCCCAATAGCATTTAAAGCCAAACACCTCGCGCAATTGCAATTTCTTAACCCCTGGAATGAGGTTGAACAAAAGGCCGTTGGTAGAGATGCCAAGGTCGATGGATGCATATTGGTCGCAAACAAATTCCAATGGGTTGACTTGGCTGAACGATTCGGCCATAACCGTATAAGAGGTGTTCGCGTTGGGGCTAAACAAGTAGGGGTATGCTACGTTTCCAGTCCAAATTTTACCTGCTTTTAGGGTAAGGTCGATACGACCAAATGCCGATATAAAATAGCGTTGGCTGTATTTTAGTTCGGTGGTTTGGTAACCGTAGTTGGTACCCAAAATGTCTTTGAAACTAGCTCTGTGGGTTAGCTCAAATACAGGGTGGGGGTTCTTTAAGTTGAAACGGTAAATACGACCTTGTACAAACTTTTCTTTAGGAGCGTAACGCAAGGTAACACCCACTTCGTTGTTCATTAGGTGGTCAAATGTATTTCCGGTTCCTACTTCGGTAAAGCGGATACTATCGGTAGGCAATTGGGTTTCCGATTTAATCCATGGATTTACCGAGAAACCACTCATATCCTCGTAGGTGTACTGCATTTTTAGCTGTTTGTAGTACATCATGTTATAGATAGCCATACGTTTAATAGAGTATGCCCAGTTGTCGGTAGGAGAACCTACTGGATTTTCACCCAAGGTACGGATATCGTCTGTATAATTGATGGCAATAGAGTTGACGGGATACTCGCGTGCGTGGTAACTTTTTTGGTTAAATGAGTATTCAAAATCCAAACCGTATTTCATTCTATGGTCGTGGAAACCGTATGCCATGTAACCTTTAGCAAAGAAATTAGGCGATAGGTTAGCAGTGGTTTCGCCACCAACACGCAAACGGAAACCTTCTATGGTGCTACCACTAAACATGGTGTAAATAGGACCTACGTCAAAATAGCTGGGATCGCCAGTACGCAAATAACCTTTGATAAGCAATTCGCCAATAAACAATACACCTTTAACAAAGGGGTTATTTTGGAGTTTGTCGAGTGTGGTGCTTACTTGATTTTGCGCCAATTGTACACTGTCCGTTCTATAGGCCTGCCAGTGCGTACTGTCTTGCTTTTTGGCGTCTTTTAGCACCATTTCGGTACCTGCGAAACTTTTCAATATAGAGTCGTTGGGTACGTTGAATTGGTAATCTTTAAAGGTACGGTTACGTTGGGCGTAAAAACCTTTGGTACCTTTTACCAAGTAGAATTCGGCAGTAAGTTGGTCGTCTTGCAATTCCATAATGCCTTCATCGTTCATTTTGAACGATTGTTCCAAGTGGAAACCATCCAAATAGTTGATGTTGGTATTTTTAGGAATATCAATGCTAACGTGTTTAATGGCTAGGGTAGAGTCGTCTACGGTAATGTGACCCATAAAGCCAAAGAACGACGAGTTGAAGGGGGTAAAGCCTAGGTTGATGTATTTTTCGCCATCAATAGAAACGGTATCTTTGATAAAGAATTTGTAAAAATCGGTGGCAATGGGCGATAAAGGGCCCACAAAAGGTTTAAAGGCGATGTTGATATTGCTGTTGTAAATATCAATGTCTTTAAACATTTCGTCCATGTAGGTGGTTAGCCAGCCTTCTGCAAATAGTTGGTCGTCGATACCTTTTTCTTGTCTACCGGTTACAATTTGTTTCTTGGTGGTAGGCGATTTGCGGTAGTATTGTTGCATGGTTTTTTCTTTCAAAGAAACCATTAATACTTTTTTACCACTGATAATAGAAGTGTCTGATTGGCTAACGATTTCGCTCAAACCTAAATTGCTGGTGGCTTTTCCTTCTTTAATATCGGTAATACCCAACAATAATTTTTCGTAGGTGTCGCGTTGGTAATAGTTAGCATTTTCGATGCGGTTGTCGTTTTTTTGTGCCAAGATACGTTTGGCCAAATCGACAGCAGGGTTATTCTTTTTGGAATAGCTGTTTTTGGTAGTTACTTGAACTTCTTTAAGCTGGTAATCGGTGGGAACCAATTTGACATTCATGTGTCTATTGACATACCTGCTTAGCGCATAGGTTTTGGTTTTGTAGCCCAAGAAGGTAAACTCAAGTTTATCGGTTTCTTCTGCGTTGATACTAAAGTTCCCGTCTAGGTCTGTTTCGTCGCCATACATGGTATTAGCAATACGAATAGAAATAAAGGGAAGTGTCTCGCCAGTGATGGAGTCGGTTACGGTTCCTGTGAAAGTCATTGCCCATGCAGATGTGCTTCCAAGGAAACAAAGAAGAAGGATGATGTAGGGTTTCAAAGTTTTCAATTTTCTTGTCGCTTAAAAAAATCGATGCAAAGTTACTAAAAGTTAGGTGCTTACAATCATTCGTACCTTAAAAAATGCTTATTTAACGTTTTTGTGTAATTTTTCGTTACAGAGGTGTTACATCTTATTGTGTGAATTCGGTATATTTGCACTAATAACCATTTAAAATTTATACGGTATGAAGAAATTATTTTTGTTGGCTGCGTTTGTATTGGCTAGCGTGGTTGCTTTGGCGGCAAATGATGGACCTCCTCGTTATCCAGGCGGACAATCAGCTATGAATGAGTATCTTATAACCAATACTAAATATCCTGCAGATGCGAAAGCAGAGGGAGTTGAGGGTAGGGTAGTTTGTTCGTTTGTAGTGGATGAGGATGGAAATGTTGTTGAAGTAAAGGTGGTACGTTCTGCACATCCTAGTTTGGACGCAGAAGCGGTGCGTGTTATTTCTAGCATGCCCAAATGGCAACCCGGTACAAAGGACGGGAAACCTGTTCGTGTAAGACTATCAATGCCTCTTACTTTTAAATTGTAACAGAGCGTACATAATTTGTAGTATGCCTCAACTTCTCGGATACGATGGGTTGAGGTTTTTTTTGTTTCTGAACGGTGTGTTTGTAAAATAGCAGATTTTATTGTAAATTTGTAGCCGTTTGATAATTCATTTAAATTTATTGATATGACTAAAAGTGCATTGCAAATTGCCAGAGCTGCTTATCAACCTAAATTGCCTAAAGCATTAAGAGGTGCAGTTGCTGTGAAAGAAGGCGAAGCTACTCAATCGGTAGCCGACCAAGAAGCCATCAAAAACTTGTTCCCTAACACTTATGGTATGCCCGTTATTACTTTCGAAGACGGCGTGGCAACCGAACTTCCTGCTATCAATGTAGGTGTTATTTTGTCGGGTGGTCAAGCTCCTGGTGGACACAACGTAATTTCTGGTTTGTTCGACGGTTTAAAATCGCTTAACGCAGACAGCAAACTTTATGGTTTCCTAGGTGGTCCTAGCGGTTTGATCGATCACAAATACATCGAACTTACTGCAGAAATCGTAGACGAATACCGTAACACCGGTGGTTTCGACATCATTGGTTCGGGTCGTACCAAACTAGAAGAAACAGCACAATTCGACAAAGGTATCGAAATCTGCAAACAATTGGGTATTAACGCATTGGTAATTATTGGTGGTGACGACTCTAACACCAACGCTTGCGTGTTGGCAGAGTACTACTTGCAAAAAAATACCGGTATCCAAGTAATTGGTTGTCCTAAAACCATCGATGGTGACCTTAAAAACAACATGATTGAAACCTCATTTGGTTTTGACACTGCTTGTAAAGTATACTCTGAAGTTATCGGTAACATTATGCGTGACGCTAACTCAGCTAAAAAATACTGGCACTTTATTAAATTGATGGGTCGTTCGGCTTCTCACATCGCATTGGAATGCGGTTTGCAAACCCAACCTAACATTTGTATCGTTTCTGAAGAAGTAGAAGCTAAACAAATGACTTTGGGCGACATCGTTAACAACATTGCTGAAACCGTAGCTGCTCGTGCTGCAGAAGGCAATAACTTTGGTGTTATCTTGATTCCAGAAGGTTTGATCGAGTTCATCCCTGAAATGAAAGTGTTGATTGCTGAATTGAACGACCTTTTGGCGCACGAAAGCGACGTACAAAAAGCGCTTCAAGGCCTAACCGCTACCAGCGCTGCTGTTTACGCATCGCTTCCTGAAGCTATCGCTAAACAATTGACCTTGGATCGCGACCCACACGGTAACGTTCAAGTATCGCTTATCGAAACCGAAAAACTATTGATCGAGATGGTTAAAACCCGCCTAGCAGCTATGAAAGCTGAAGGTAAATTTGTAGGTAAATTTGCTGGCTTGGGTCACTTCTTCGGTTACGAAGGCCGCTGCGCTGCTCCTTCTAACTTTGACGCTGACTACTGCTACTCGTTAGGTTTCAACGCTGCTAAACTAATTGGCGCTGGCAAAACCGGTTATATGTCGCTTATCCGCAATACTACTGCTCCTGCAGAACAATGGATTGCTGGTGGTGTTCCTGTTACCATGATGATGAACATGGAACGTCGTCACGGCGAAATGAAACCAGTTATTCGCAAAGCGTTGGTTGAACTAGACGGTGCACCTTTCAAAAAATTGGTAGAAAACCGTGCTACTTGGGCTAAAGAAACCGCTTACGTATATCCTGGTCCTATTCAATACTTTGGTCCTTCTGAAGTTTGCGATCAGCCTACCAAGACTCTTCAACTAGAACAACAATAAAAGTTTTTTTAAGGGTGATTTTGTCGTCATTGCTCATGCTCACAATCCTCATTTACGCTAAGTAAACTCCGGTTGTTCGCATTTCGCATTCCTAAAACTCCCTCCTTAAAAATTCCTTTTATAAAATATGAATTGATAAAAAGAGCACCCTGCGGGGTGCTCTTTTTTTGTTGATGTGGTGGTGATGCGGTGATGCGTTTAGTCGTTTAGTCGGTGAGGCGATGCAAATGCGAGTGCCGTTAGCGGAGGGCGGAAAGAGATTTATATGTGCAAAAACGTTAAGCAAAATGTGTTGTTTGAGCGAAGCGAGTTCACATTTTGTAGTTTTTGTATGTGTAAATATTCCATGTTTTTTCTCGTGACTCGGCATAGTCAAGTAAACTTGCCTCTGCTCTCGCTACTTGAAAAAATCCCGACCGGGAGCGTTTGCCGAGCATTGCATCGCCTCAACATGACAAAAAAAATCTCGGTCACTTCTAGGGACCGAGATTTAAAAGTTTAAAAGATTATAATGTTTAAGGTAGTTTTTGTATTAGCACCGTGGCGTAGGCGGCGATGCCTTCTTTGCGTCCTACAAAACCGAGTTTTTCGGTAGTGGTGGCTTTGATGGTTACATCTTCTTCTTCGATGCCCATAACGCCCGCTAAACAAGCCTGCATGGGTTCGATGTAATCCTTTAGTTTGGGGCGCTCGGCACAAATGGTAGCATCGATGTTGCCAATTTCGTATCCTTTGCTACGTACCAAGGCTACGGTATCTTTTAGCAAGATTTTACTGTCTATGTTCTTAAACTCGCCTGCGGTATCGGGAAAATGATAGCCAATATCGCGCAAGTGTGCAGCACCCAACAGCGCATCGCAAATGGCATGAATCAAAACGTCTGCATCGGAATGACCTTGCAATCCCATTTCGTGCGGAATTTGCAATCCGCCTAACCACAGCTCGCGGTTAGGAACCAAATTGTGCACGTCATACCCAAAACCTACGCGAATTTTCATGCAATGGAATTATTTATCGTCTTTGCTAAAACCAATCAACTCTTTCATGCCACCCATGTTAAAGCCAAGGGTAAAACGCAAGGTTTGGTCCAATGGATTGTTTTGAGCAATCGATAGTACGTAAGCAACGTCTAGCGAGAATACGTTCAATTTGAAACCAGCACCAAAGGTAGCGTATTGACGACCACCAATCATAGGATCTTCGTAATACAAACCAACACGGCCAAAGAATTGTTCGTTGTAGTCGTATTCCAAACCAGCCGACCAGGTTAATTTTTTGAATTGGGTGCCAAAGTCGTATGGAGAACCATCGGCCATGTCAACAAAAGAACGGCCAATACCGGTAATGGGGTCCATTTTGTAGTATTCGTCTACACGTTGAGCGTAAGCTTCGTTGCTTTCGTCGTCACCTTGAATAGGGTGAGCAGGTACCAATAATTTGTTGATGTCCAAGTGAGCGGTTAAGTGGTTGTATTTGTCGAATGGAATGGTAAAACGACCACCCAAACGCAAGTTGGTAGGCAAGAAAGCGGCACTGCGGTAGTCGCCGTATTCTACTTTTTTACCAATGTTAGAGATGTTGAAACCGAAACCGCCAAAACCGGTTCCCCACGAGAAGTCTACTTTTTGACCATAGTAACCCGAAATGTCGGCGGCAATTGACCAACCGGGTTCGATGTATTCGCCACCATCGGCATTGTAACCACCGGTCAAGTCAGACCAGATAAAGCGCAAAGCCACACCCATAGAGAAGTTTTTGGCCAAAATGCGCGAATACGATACGTCAACAGCCAAGTCGTAAGGTTTTACGTTGTAGCCCGATTCTGGGTTAGGGTCTTTTTGGATAAGCACGTTACCAATAGAGAAGAAACGGAACGATGCTGCAACGGTTTGAACGTCTTGGATTTTGTAGTAGCCCGATGCCGAAATTAGGTCGATATCGGATACAATTTTACGCAACCAAGGTACATACGAAATGCTTGCACCACCCACGCCATCAATAAAGGCGTATTTAGCAGGGTTCCAATATTGTGCGTCACCATCGGGAGCCGAAGCGGCACCTGCGTCACCCATACCACCACCACGGGCATCGGGAGCTACCGATAAAAAGCTCACCCCTGTAGTAATAGGTGCAAATTGTGTGTATGTAGATTCAGAAGGGTCTTCTGCAAATGCCATAGAAGGCAATACAAGCAAGGTTGCTAATAGAATAAGAAAATTTTTCTTCATGTAACTTAAATCAATTCTGTTTATAAACGGCTACAAAAATAACGTTTTTTTGTCTATTTTATTGTGTTAGTACAATAATCTTTTGTGTCTTTTGTGTAGATGTGCCCTCTGACGTGGTTATACGCACACTTGCCAGGTAAATTCCTGCTTTTAAATAGGGCCCCATACCATTGTTTACCTGTAATGATGTGGTATAAATGCCATCGTCGGTTTGCAACATTTCTTCGCTTTGCCAACAAAGTTGTCCCACCAAATCGTACACAAAGAACTGTACCTTGCCAATGTCGGCAGGTCTGTCGTACTGAAGCGATAGGGTTGCCTCGTTTCGAATGGGGTTGGGGTATACTTGGAACGATTCAATGGTGGGTTTTAGCCCATTTTCTACCACAAAACGAAGTTGTTGGGTAGTAGAAATGTTTTGCAAGTTCCATGCCTTAAACTCAAGGGTGTATTCCCCCTCGGGAAGTTGGCTGAGCGGGTAGCGAACCACCCCGTTTTTATAACTGTTTAGCGACGAGGTATAATACTCGTTTAGGTTGATAATCTCGTTGGGACGATGGCTTAGGCGCAAGGTAATATCGTGTCCGATACCAGCTCCTACGGTATTGATGCCGTATTCGTCGTATAAATGCGCATAGAAAACAGGTTGGTTGTTTACTTTTTGGCCATTTACAAACTGGGGAGTGTTGAGGTAGATGCGTGCCACAGGACCTTGTGTTTCTTGGTCGATGTCGCTTGCCGTGCCGCCGATGTTAAAATCGTGGCAGAATCCGTGACCGTCTAGGGTCTCGTCGTTATCTACTAGGTAGTAAACCAGACGGCCTTTGCCCATGGCGTAGTTGATGTCTTTGGGCATCATAAAGGTAAAGTCTATCTTGCCGTCTACAATATCTACGGTACCCGAAAACAGCTTGTTAGGATAGTCTTTGTAGGCAAACGGATTGCCGCCTTTGCCTGCCAAGGTGTACAAGGTCTCTGCTTTGTCGTAAAGGGTAACGTAGGCCTTGCCTTGTAGTTGGGTGTCTATTTGGTTGTTGGCATCTCTTACCGATGCTTCTACGTGTATCAATCCCAAGGCAGGCAAGGTAGCTTCGTTGGCTGGAATGCCGTTTATTTTATCGGTAACTACTTGTTGCTCTGGGTAATGAAGTGTAATAGCAGGGTCGCCTAGCAAACTAAAGTTGAGTTTGTTGGTGTCGCTTTTTAGGTTGTTTTTGGCCTTTTTGATTACCTCTCCCAATGTGGGTTTGTTGGCACCAAATTTGGGAACCAGTTGCTGGAAAACGGCTTGTGCTAGGTTGCTGTTGTTGCTTGAATACACCACGCGGGTAGTGGTAAACGAGGCAATACCCCCACCATTGGGGTTGAGCACCACTTCCATACCTGCCGATTTTTCGTAATCGTCGTATCGGCTAAAATCGCAGGTAGCCGTAATCCATACGCCCAAGTTGCTGTTGTTTAGGTAGGCAATATCGCTGCGCGTAATGGTTTGTTCAGAAGTGAGTGTGTTGTTACTGCCGTGTCCTACGTACGTAAATACAAGGGTACCCTCGTTAATTTTGCGCAAAACGGCTTCTTTGGCTTTGGGATAATGGGCGCCAGAGGCATTTTGCTCGATGGGGTACGCATCCAGCCATATTTTGGTAGGCACGTAGGCAGCATTTAACTCCATCAGGGTTTCGGTAAGAGCTTCTGCCTGACTCATGTGTATGTTGCCGTCGCCATCGTCTGCCATAAAGGTAAAACTATTGCGCCATGTGCCCATATCCGATTGCGTTGCGTAGCGGATGGTTTTGCTAACGCATTGTTTGGCCTCGGTTGCATTGCTTACAGGGAAACGTCCTACACCTATGTCCATGGTACTGCCTTCTATGGTTCTACCTTCGTTGTCTTCTAATAAGGTAAAATAATCGTCGGTAATATAAGAGGTAGTGGAGTTAAGCGATTCGGTCGATTGATAACTTAGCATTTCGGGAACTTTGTGCTGAATGCCTCGGTTATCGTAGTAGGCTAACCCCATGAATAGCAAATGTTTGGGGCGTAAGCTTTCGTTCGATGCCCTATCGTACAGCATTTTCATCAACCAACGATAGGCGGTGGCATCGGGTGTGCCCGACGAAAATTCGTTGTAGATTTTATCGGGGGTAATAACTTTTACGGTGTAACCATCGTAATTACGGTGGTGGTTGGCCAATCGTTCTGCTTCTGCTACGTAATCTTGTTGGCTAATAATTACCATATCGGTTTGTCCCCATCCGTGCAAGTCTTGGTTGCTGACGTTGGCTACAAACTGGGGCTTTGGGAAGTTGCCTTGGGTATTGACAGCCATAAAGAACCTATTTTGGGCGCTGTTGGCTGCAAAGAACAAGCTATCGTTTTGTTGCGAACTAGGAACTTCTACTACGGCTATGGGGTTGGTGATTTCCCAAATTTTTACCGCAGGCGATGTGTTGTGCAAACGGTATTGGTAAACGTGGTTGTTGTGTTGATTGCTGGGGTAGAAAATAGCCAGCGAACTGCCCTGCATGCGCAAATGCTGATATGCGCTAATGCCTACAAAGTCAAGGTTAGCGGTGCTGTTGCTAAAGGGTGGCTGGTAGGTGAGAGTAACGGTCAAATCACTGTTACCGGTGTGCGTTACGGAACCTTTAAAGTTCCCTTTGGTGCCCGCTACGTACGAACTACTGGAACCGTATACGATGGACGTGTTGCTTTCTGTCCCTGCGTCAATAAGCAGACGATGCAATCCCTCGCCCTTGCCAATAAAGCAGGTGCTAAGGTAAATATCGTCGGTGGTAATATGGGGAATGTGGAACGTTACCGGAAGGGTGTTTTTGGTAAGACTGAGTTCTTCGCCGTACCATTCACGTCCCGATTGGTGCACGTTGATGAGCTCTAGTTCGTGGTAAAAGTATTGGTAGGTTTTGTGTATATTGGTGGCGTTACTAGCTGTTTCGGTAGCTTGTAGGGTAATGCGTTTTCCCTTGCCAGCATCGGTGGTTAAAAAGTAATAGCCTTTGGTGCTGTAGGGGTTTAGGGTATGGGTAAATACCTTGGTATTGCTATCGTACGTTACTTTTGTAGCACCTTGTGCGTAAAACAAAATGTAATCGCCTGCGCCAAATACGCCGTCGCTGCCTTTTTCTAGGTAGATGGGAATTTCGGGAAGGTCGTCGGCAAGGCGGGCTTCTTGGTTAAAGTGTTCGGGTAGCATGTTGCCGCCATATCCAAATACGCGGATGTTTTCGGGATGGCTAAATCCCATGTTTTGCAGGTCTTGGTAGGTAAGTTGATGAACGCCGGTTTCTTCTACACTTATTTTGACCCATTTGCCTTGTTGCAACACCGAATGTTCGGCGTAAGTAAACAAGGGGTCGGCTGCCATAGCAGATAGGGCAGTGCAAAATAAGCTTAGTATGAAAAAGAAAAAGCGTTTCATTTAATTTCAAAGTCCATGAGCAATTTGTCTTCTAAATAGGCTTGCAGGCGGTCGCCTGGCTTTACTTGACCAATGCCTTGGGGTGTTCCTGTAAACAATAAATCGCCAATTTTTAAGGTGTAATATTGGCTGATGTATGAGATAAGGTAATCGGGTTTGAAAAGCATGTCGCCCGTGTAACCTTCTTGTACGGTTTGGCCGTTTATGTCTAAACGAAAATGCAGGCTGTCTATTGTGCCAAAATCGGCTAAAGGGTAAAATTCGCTGATGGCAGCCGAATTGTCAAAGCCTTTGCAAAGATCCCAGGGTTGTCCGTTTTGAATGGCTTGTTGTTGCATTTCGCGGGCAGTAAAATCGATGCCCAATCCTACCTCGGTGTAGTAGCGCGAGGCAAATTTTTCGGCAATGCCTTTGCCCAATCGGTCAATGCGAATTACCAACTCTAATTCATAATCGATGCGTCCCATAAAATCGGGCACGTAAAACGCTTTGTTTTGTTTCAGTAGTGCAGAATCGGGCTTGCAAAAAACCGTAGGATGTGCAGGCGCTTCGGCTTGCATTTCGGTATTGTGAGCAGGGTAATTCCAACCTATGCAGATAACTTTCATGTTGTTTTGTTCTTAAAAGTACAAAGATAATGTTTTTTTTTGTTTAATCGTTAAATTGCATAATCAATGCGGTCCCTGAGCTTGTCGCAGGGCCCGAACCACGGCCTTTTCGTTTCGGCGCTTCATCTTCCGACTTGGTTTCCGGTC
>JAGCMZ010000173.1 GCA_017646225.1 Paludibacteraceae bacterium
ACTAGTTTTTCTACCATGGCACCCGACATACGTGCATCCCTGCCCACTACAATTTTATTGGTGGTAACTGTGGTTGTTTTGCGAATCAGTGTGGCGTAGGCCGCTGTAAATTTAACAACGTCTACAGGACTTAATCCGTCGCTAACTTGTCCGCCAATGGTTCCGCGGATACCCGAAATAGATTTAATAAGTGTCATGGTTATGATTTTTTTATTGATTTCTGATAGAAGTTTCGTCTACAATGGCTCGAATGGTAAATACTTCTTCGCGTTGAGCGGTTTCGCCTAGTTTAGAGTCGATAATCAATTCAAACTGACTGCCGTGGTGAATGCAACCTACCGCATCAATCCAAGCAATGCCAATGGATGCATCTTCGCTGCCAGGGGTGTAAACAAACAAGAAACCATCGCGGTATTCTTCGTGTTTGTGATTGTCGCCCACTAGGTTGCCGTCTAGGTCGTATGCATAGAAACGAAGTATAACTTCTTGTCCGTCTTGTGCTCGGCGTTTGGTTGTGTCGTCTTTGATAAGGCGGATGTATGCCCCGCGATAGGTTTGGAAATACAAGTTTTCGGGCCAAGGACATGCATGGCTAAAACAGTAGGCAGAGTCGGTCGAAATTTCTAGGTTGCGAGCCGTTTTGTACTCTTGCCATTTTTTTTGCTCGGCTTTGCGCTTTTCTGCGTACGATTCGTTTTTGCAGGCCGTAATGGTCAACAAAGCAATCAGTGCAAAAATAAGGTGTTGTATTTTCATCTTCTTTGTTTATTCTTTAATTTGCAATCGGCACATCAACGGACAGTACGAGGTAATGCAATTGTCTTTTCCACGAAAACCGTATGCCATTCTAGAGGGGAATATAACTACCACTTCGCTGCCTGTAGATAAGGTGGGTAGCAATAAATCGATGCCTTGCAACCATTCGCGTTTGCCAACTACCAGGGTTTTGCTGCCTTCTGTGGCCGATGAATAGCAGACACTTCCGTCTAGGCGTTCTACTGAATAATCAAGCACCACGGTTTGCATGGGTTGGATGGTAGGCCCGTTGCCTTTTTTAATGACTTGCAACCACCAACCATCTTGACATGCTGTAAATTGAGTGTTGTTGGCCAGATAGGCGTTAATTTCGTCCATCTCTGCTTGCAGACATGCCTTGTTGTAATCTAGCATTTGCTGTGCAGGATTTTCGGTTTGCTCCGATTTGTTGGCAGGCAATTGTACCGAATTGCGTACGCATGCCATGCAACAAAGTAGAAGACCTATCAGCGCTAGGTGTTTCATGCTTATCGGATGTTAGCAATGCTCATAATGTCGCCAAACACACCGGCTGCGGTTACGCTAGCACCAGCACCGTATCCTTTAATAATCATAGGATCGTTAAAGTAACGTTCGGTTTGAATGGTAACAATGTTGTTGCTGCCTTCCAAATCGTAGAATGGGTGGCTGCTGTCTACTGCTTGCAAACCTACTTCGCAAATGCCTTCTTTCATGGTAGCCACAAAACGGTATTTTTTGTTTTCGGCTGCCAATTGTTGGCGTTTAGCTTCAAATTCAGCATCCAATTCCGAAATGTTTTTCCAGAAATCTTCTAGCGAACCTTCAAAGTATTTGTTAGGTACAAATAGGTTTTTCTTAACGTCAGCTTGTTCTACTTTGTAGCCTGCTTCGCGTGCCAAAATAACCAATTTGCGAATAACGTCGGTTCCGCTAAGGTCGATACGTGGGTCGGGTTCAGCAAAACGAGCTTCTTTGGCCATCTCGATGGTTTTAGAGAAAGGAATATCGGCGCTGATGGTGTTGAAAATATAGTTCAATGTACCCGAAAGCACGGCTTCGATTTTTAGGATACGGTCGCCACTGTTAATCAAACTGTTCATGGTATTGATAATGGGCAAGCCAGCACCTACGTTGGTTTCGAACAAATATTTGATGCCTTTTTTGCGAGCGGTATTTTTTAATTCTTCGTACAAAGGATAAGGACCCGATGCCGCAATTTTGTTGGCAGCTACCACCGATACGTTGTGTTTCAACAAGTCGGCATATAGGGTAGCAATGGCTGCACTAGCCGTACAGTCTACAAATACCGAGTTGAACAAGTTCATTTCGATAATCTTGTTTT
Organism: Paludibacteraceae bacterium; assembly: GCA_017646225.1. GTDB lineage: Bacteria > Bacteroidota > Bacteroidia > Bacteroidales > Paludibacteraceae > Enterocola. The sequence continues at coordinate 2,120 of JAGCMZ010000173.1, forward strand.
TGATTTCCTCGGGAGTAGTAGGTTGTCCTTTTTCTTTGATAATAGCTTGATAGTTGTTAAGGTCGATGCCTTCTTCGTCAAATACAGAACCGTTAATATCGGTAATACCCACAACGTTTAGTTTAACGCTGTTTTGTTTCATGATTTTTTCTTGTTGGTGAGCAATTTGTTCCAACAAGCTACCACCTACAGTACCGGTACCAACCAAGAAAATATTAAGCGCTTGGTAATCGGCCAAGAAGAACGAATCGTGCAATACGTTCAAGGCTTTGGTTAGGCTTTCTTGTTTGATAACGAACGAAATGTTGGTTTCGCTAGCACCTTGAGCACAAGCAATGATGTTGATGCCGCTGCGGCCCAATGTGTCGAACAATTTACCAGCCAAACCGGTGTGTGCACGCATGTTTTCGCCCACAATGGCAACGGTTGCCAAATCTTTCATGGGGGTAATAGAAGCGATGTCGCCACGTTCTAGCTCGCTTTTGAATTCGGCGGTTAGTGCGCTAACAGCTGCTTCGGCTTCGGCGTTGCGAATGGCAAACGTAGTAGAGTTTTCTGACGATGCTTGCGAAATCAAGAATACGCTAATGCCTTTATCGGCCAATGCTTTAAAGGTACGCGAGCTAATGCCCGATACACCTACCATGCCCATGCCTTGCAAGGTAATTAGGCAGGTGTCGTTAATGGATGAAATGCCTTTGATGGCTTTGCTTTCGGCACCTTGTTGGTGCGAAATTTTCGTTCCCTTAAACGTTGGGTTGCATGTATTTTTTATCATGATTGGAATATTTTTTTCGTACACAGGATAAATGGTAGGCGGATAAATTACTTTAGCGCCAAAGTTAGAAAGTTCAACGGCTTCGATATACGATAGCTCATCGATGGTGTAAGCATTTTTTACCAAGCGTGGGTCGGCGGTAAGGAAACCGTCTACGTCTGTCCAAATTTCAAGAACCGATGCGCCCAATGCTGCTGCTACAATGGCAGCGGTGTAGTCTGAACCACCGCGTCCAAGGTTGGTGATGATGCCGCTTTCGCTATCGGTCGATATAAATCCGCCCATTACGCTAACGGCTGGCAAGTCTGCCATTTTTTCTTGAAGCAACGAGTAGGTAAGTGCTTGGTTCAAGGCGTTTTTGTGCATGCCTTCTTGGGTTTTAATCAATTCCAAGCTGTTAAACCATTTAGCGTCCAATACAGCAGCAATGATGATAGACGACATGCGTTCGCCGTAACTTACTACCAAGTCCATGTCTTTGGGCGAAATGGTTTGAATGCCTTCTAGGCTGGTAAGGATGGTTTTGATTTCATCCAAAAGAGCCATTACTTGTTCGCTTACGGATGCTTGCAAGTGTGCAGGAACTACTCCTGCTATGATGTTTTTGTGAATGGTAACAATGTTTTCGAGTTGGGTAGTGTAGGTGGTTGTTCCTGCTACAGCTTGGGTGGTAGTGGCAATTAACTTGTCTGTTATGCCTCCAACGGCCGATACAACTACTACTGCGGGCTCTGAAATGGCCGACACAATTTCTTTCACTCTACGAATGTTTTCTACGGAACCTACGGATGTTCCGCCGAATTTCAATACTTTCATTGTCTTTTAAAAAATTAATTAATCTGCACTATTGCAAAATGAGCACAATATTACGCATTTTTTATGGATTTACGAAATTTTTATGGGGTAACTCTGTGTATTTGCAAAATTTTGCGAGCTTATTCAATAAAAATTGTATATTTGCATTTCGCAACTATAAAAATCTGCAACCATGGAAGTAGAAAACACCCTTACTTTAGAACAAATTGTGGCCCAACTCTCGGCCGAAGTAGCAGGCGAAAATGCTCGCTTGGAAGTGAATCGTATTAAAAATTTGTTCTATAAAACCAAAGAACAACTAGCTGAAACCTTGCGCAATGAGTGGGTAGAAGCCGGAAAACCAGTAGAAGAATTTGCATTTGCTTGTCCCGAAGAAGATGCTTTGAAAGCCATTTTAGAAGAGGCCAAAGCAAAAAGAGCTTCCGATATCCAACAAAAAGAAGCCGAACAAGAAAAAGCCTACGAACGCAAAAAAGATTTGTTGGAACAGTTGCGAAAAATAGTTGAACAAGCCGAAGAAACTGGGGTAGAAAAGAACTTCCAATTGGTGCGTCAGTTGCAACAAGCATGG
>JAGCMZ010000174.1 GCA_017646225.1 Paludibacteraceae bacterium
GATTTGTATTATCTTTACTCAACACTTCGTGTTTCGTGAAGATAAACGGCACCTCGGCAATGACGATTTGTATTATCTTTACTCAACACTTCGTGTTTCGTGAAGATAAACGGCACCTCGGCAAAAGCAAAATCTACGATTTTGTTCATCAGTTGAAATGAAGGCATTGATAAGCAAGCTTCTCATGTCTTCATTTCAACTGATACAAAAAAGCGGTGCTTTTTTGCTTTTGCTCTCGGTTTGTATTATCTTTGTGCTCTCAACGCAAAAACAATCCTTATTATATATGATTACAGTATCCAACTTGGCCATTCAATTTGGCAAACGTGTTTTATTTCAAGATGTAAACCTAAAATTTACCGCTGGTAACTGCTACGGCATTATTGGTGCTAACGGTGCAGGCAAATCTACTTTCTTGCGCATGCTTAGCGGCGAATTAGAGCCTACTCGCGGTACCGTAATTTTTGGCCCTAACGAACGTCTTTCGGTATTAAAACAAGACCACTTTGAGTTTGACGAATTTACCGTTATCGACACCGTAATGATGGGTCACGATAAACTTTGGGCGGTAAAAACCGAGAAAGAGGAAATCTATATGAAAGAAGATTTCTCTGAAGAAGACGGTATCCGTGCATCGGAATTAGAAGAACAATTTGCCGAAATGGACGGTTGGAACGCCGAAAGCAACGCCGCATCGCTTTTAAGCAGTTTGGGCATCAAGGAACAATACCACTACACCCTTATGAAAGACATGAGTGGTAAAGAAAAAGTACGTATTCTGTTGGCACGTGCCTTGTTTGGTAACCCCGACAACTTGCTACTCGACGAGCCCACCAACGACTTGGACATCGACACCATTGCTTGGCTAGAAAACTACTTGGCCAACTACGAAAACACCGTATTGGTAGTATCGCACGACCGTCACTTCCTTGACGCCGTTAGCACCCACACCATCGACATCGACTACGGCAAAATTCAACAATTTGCTGGTAACTATACCTTCTGGTACGAATCGAGCCAACTAGCGCTTCGTCAACAACAAATGCAAAACAAAAAGGCCGAAGAAAAACGCAAAGAATTGGAAGAATTTATTCGTCGATTCAGTGCTAACGTGGCTAAATCTAAACAAGCTACCAGCCGTCGTAAAATGCTAGAAAAATTGAACGTAGAGGAAATTCAACCTTCTACCCGCAAATACCCTGGCATTATCTTTACCCCCGACCGCGAGCCTGGTAACATGGTATTAGAAGTAAAAGGCCTTAGCAAAACCCACGACGATGGCACCGTACTATTCAAAGACGTAAACTTTAACGTAGAAAAAGGCGACAAAATTGCCTTTGTATCGCGCGACCCTCGTGCCATGACCGCCCTATTTGAAATCATCAACGATAAAATGAAAGCCGATAGCGGTACCTTTAACTGGGGTGTTACCATTACCCCCGCTTATTTGCCCGTAGACAACTCGGAATTCTTTAATACCGACCTAAACTTAGTAGATTGGTTGGGCCAATACTCGCCCGATACCACCGAATCGTTTGTACGCGGATACTTGGGACGTATGCTATTTGCCGGCGAAGAAATCTTTAAAAAAGCTAGCGTACTTTCTGGGGGCGAAAAAATGCGTTGTATGATTTCGCGCATGATGCTTAAAAACGCCAACGTAATGGTGTTAGACTCACCTGCCAACCACTTGGACTTGGAGTCGATTCAAGCGTTCAACAACTCGCTTAAAACCTTTAAAGGCAATGTATTGATGTCGTCGCACGACCACGCCTTTATACAAACCGTTTGCAACCGCATCATTGAGCTTACCCCCAACGGCACCATCGACAAAGTAATGGAATACGACGATTACTTGGCCGACGAAAACGTAAAAGCCGCTCAAGAGAGAATGTATAAATAACAATTTGTCGCTTGTCGTTCGTCTATTGTCGTTCGTTGTTATATTGCGGTTGGGAGAACTCACAACCACAATACTGTTGGTTATAAAATTTATTTTCGGCGAGAAGTATGCGTCTGCGTTCCTGCAGACCATCTTTTCGCCAATTTTTTGCCCAAAATTGAACGTCTTTTACTTGCGCTGTAGCCCATTTGCCTGCCTCTTCTATTTGCGTTAAACTTTTCCAGCGCGACGAGGCCAATGTAGTAGCAATAAATGGAATTTGCATGCGCTCCGCTACCCTTGCCGTGGCCAACAAGCGCATCTTAAAGCATTGCAAACAACGCCCACCGCGCTCTTTCTCCTGCTCCAATCCAGCTACACACTGCAACCATTCATCGTGCTTGTAATCGTCGTCCACCACAGGCAAACCCAACTGCTTAGCATAACGTAATAGCTCGTTTTTACGAATCATATACTCCTGTTCGGGGTAAATATTGGGATTGTAAAAATAGAGCGTTACCCGATACTGATTGGCCACCAAATACTCCAATATGGGTGCAGCACATGGCGCACAACAGCAATGCAAAAGAACCGATTTAGCGTCTTCCATCTACTTTTTAACTTAATTAACGTACAAAAATAACAATTTAAAGCAATAATTGCATAATTTCGCCTTCAACTAAAAACGAGCCTCCCTATGAAACGTAAAATTATCAATCCATACGCCAACGAAGAAGCCAAAGCTATCGGTTACAACTGTTTTGCTTGCGCGCCCCACAACCCCATAGGTTTGCACCTGGAATTTTTCGAAGAAGGCGACGAAGTAACCTGCACCTGGACACCTACCGAAAACTTTCAAAGTTGGATATCTACCTTACATGGCGGCATTCAAGCCACCCTTTTGGACGAAACATGTGGTTGGTTAGTATCGCGCAAATGCCAATTAGCAGGCATGACAACGCAACTCAACGTTAAATACAAAAAACCGGTACTCATCAATGGTACCCCCTTAGAGGTTCGAACCAAAATCAAGGAAATAAAACGCAGTTTTGTCTTAATCGATTGCCAATTGCTACAAGGCGGCGAAATTTGTTCGACAGCCGAGGCTTCCTTTTTCTGTTTCTCGAAAGAAAAATCCATCAACGATTTTCATTTTCAACCATTTGAAGTAGAAGAATAAATCTTTTATTGAAGAATCGACGAAAGTTGCGAGTAAGCGAGAGAAGAAGCAATGTTTACATTGATTATTCCGAGCATGAGCAACTTCATGAGGGCGAAGCCCGAATAATCGGTGAATCGATTCAATCTGACGACATTTGGTGGAGGTCGGAAAAAGATTTATATGTGCAAAAACGTTACTCTCCTTTATTTTTTATAATTTTGCACAAGCAAAATTATAAAAAATGAACCCATTAGTAGACAAGATGACGTCCTTTATTGTAATGGACGTATTGGAAAGAGCCAACGAGCTACAACGTCAAGGCGTTGACATCATACACCTAGAAGTAGGCGAACCCGATTTTGACGTACCAGCCTGCGTTACCGACGCCGTAGTAGATGCGTACAAAAACCACCAAACCCACTACACCCACTCGTTAGGCGACCCCGAATTACGCCAAGAAATAGCCAACCTATACAAACGCGAATACGGCGTAAACGTTAGACCCGACCAAATTTTGGTAACATCAGGCTCGTCGCCCGCCATATTGCTTACCATGTTGCTACTATGCAACCCACAATCAGAAGTTATTCTATCCAACCCTGGCTATGCTTGCTACAAAAACTTTGTACTAGGCGCACAAGCCACCCCCGTTTTTGTTCCACTTAATGCACAAAATGGCTTCCAATACAAGGTAGAAGACATCAAAAACAAAATAACCCCCAACACCGCGGCTATTTTTATCAACTCGCCCATGAACCCCACCGGCACCGTGTTGCAACCCGAATTTATGCAACAAGTAGCCCAATTGGGTGTACCCGTTATATCCGATGAAATTTACCACGGTTTGGTATACGAAAGCAAAGCCCACTCTATTTTAGAATACACCGACAATGCGTTTGTGCTAAACGGATTTAGCAAACGCTTTGCCATGACAGGGTTGCGTTTGGGCTACCTAATTGCCCCCAAACAATACATGCCTGCCTTGCAAAAACTGGCGCAAAATTTCTTGATTTGCGCTTCGAGCACGGCTCAAAAAGCAGGTATTGCTGCGCTTCGCGACACCTCCGACTACGGAAAAATTATGTTCGACACCTACAACGAGCGACGCTTGTACCTACTAAAACGCCTACGCAACATGGGCTTTACCATCCCCGTAGACCCACAAGGCGCCTTTTATGTATTTGTGGATGCCTCTAAATACACCAACAACTCACTGCAATTTGCATTTGATGTATTAGAAAAAGCCCACGTAGGCATCACCCCAGGGGTGGATTTTGGCACTGGCGGCGAAGGATTTGTTCGCTTCTCGTATGCCAACTCGCTCGAAAACATCAAAGAAGGCATGGACCGTCTAGAAAAGTATTTACAGTCGCTACGCGATGTTTAGGCGATTCAACAAAAGACAAAGACAAAACATTTATTTTCACTTTTCAAGATAAAATTGTAAATTTGTGGGCTAAAAATTAGAGGATTATGAATATATCGTATAATTGGCTTAAAAACTACATCAATTTAACCCTATCGCCCGAAGAAACTGCAAAAAAATTAACCTCTTTGGGGTTGGAAGTGGGTACTACCGAAAACGTACAAAGCATTAAAGGTGGCTTAGAAGGATTGGTAGTTGCCAAAGTGGTTGCTTGCGAAGATCATCCCAACTCAGACCACTTACACATTACAAAAGTAGACGCTGGTAATGGCGAATTGTTGCAAGTAGTATGCGGCGCCGCTAACTGCCGTGCAGGATTAACCACTATTTTGGCTACCGTTGGCACCAAATTGTACAGTGGCGAAGAATCATTCACCATCAAAAAATCTAAAATAAGAGGCGTAGAATCGTTTGGTATGCTTTGCGCCGAAGATGAAATTGGCATTGGTACATCGCACGATGGCATTATCGAACTACCCGAAGATGCCGTTATTGGTACGCCTGCCAAAGAATACTACAACATAGAAGATGACACCCTTATTGAGGTGGACATTACCCCTAACCGCTCGGACGCTATTTCGCACTTTGGTGTGGCACGCGACTTGGCTGCAGGTTTGGGCATTGCAGTAACCAAACCATCGGTAGACGATTTCAAAGTAGATAACAACGATTACGTAGTAAACGTAACGGTCGAAAATAGCGAAGCTTGTCCTCGTTACTCGGGTGTTACCATCAACAACGTAAAAGTAACCGAATCGCCCGATTGGTTGAAAAACAAACTTTCTACCATTGGTTTGCGCCCCATTAACAACGTAGTAGACGTAACCAACTTTATTTTGCACGAATTGGGTCAGCCTTTGCACGCTTTTGACGGCGACAAAATTAAAGGCAACCACATTATTGTAAAAAACCTAGCAGACGAAACACCTTTCACTACCCTAGACGGCGTAGAACGCAAACTTTCTAGCAACGACTTGATGATTTGCAACGAAGCAGAAGGCATGTGTATTGCAGGTGTATTTGGCGGTTTGGATTCGGGCGTAACCGAAAGCACCACCAAAGTATTCATTGAAAGTGCTTACTTTAACCCCGTATCGGTGCGCAAAACAGCTCGCCGTCA
>JAGCMZ010000175.1 GCA_017646225.1 Paludibacteraceae bacterium
GAAGTTACTATAATGCTCAAGCTTGATGCATCCTCTTCTTCGCCCTCTTGTACCCATGCAGCCAAGTTGTTTTCACCTACAAAGGTTACAGTTGCATGCGACGATTTTGGAGTAGCCATTACGTTGGGCAACTGACGTTCCGATGTAGGAACGGTAAAGGTATATTGCAAGGTTGCAGGATCAAATACCATAGCGGTGGCACCTTCTACTACCAAGTCTTGCAAGGTATTTTCTGCCGACAAGTCACGAGTTAAGATTAAGGTATAATCGGTATAGGTAGCATCTTCGGCATACGAGCGAATGGTTACGTTGCGTACACCATTCACTTCTTCGCCCCAGAAGAATTCGTAAGCTTGGTCTTCTACCTCGCCTGTAACAACCAATTTGGGCAAGCCTACACACTCGGTAGCAATAGAAGCAGTAAAAGTATTACCATTTTTGGTAGCAGCTACACCATCTACAGTAACGCCAGTAATAGCCGAGTTGTACGAGAAACGAATGTAATCTAAATACATTTCGGCACCTGCTGCACTTGTACCACCAGAACCAGAGAACTGATTAATTGAGTTAACCGCAATATTCATACCCTTAAGATCCAAATCGGTCAAGGATAACTTGCTTGTGTAGATTTTATAATCGTTGCTTACATCTTTTGTGGTAAAATCGCGATTATGTTCTTGGTTAGCTGTATCAAAGAAACGAATTGCAAACAAAGCACCATACTTTTTGCCTGCCATTTTTACATGTTTATATCGGATACTAACCATATCTGGCGTATTTCTAAAGGTGACACTTCCAGAGAAGCCAACAGTAGTACCATCGTTAACTGCAGGGCTTACAGCCAAACCCTCCAAGGCCATAATAGGTGGAATTGCTCCCTTAATAGCACATTGATATTCTGTTTTAAAGTAGACTTCATCATTAGTACCTTGCATAATTTCTTTCCCAGAACGAGTATATTTGTTATTTCCCCAGCAAACAAGGTCTGACAAAGATGTATTAAATTTTTCGAATATATCAGCAGGAACTTGCCAATCCTTTGGTTTATATACATCGTTGTAAGCTGCAGGAACCCACTCTTCAAATTCACCATTAGGAATATTGTCGTTTACATAATGGAAATAGATGGTGTAATCCTTGGTTTGAGTAGGATCGTTCAAACTAGTTATCTCAACTACTTGCTTTTTATTTAAAGTAGTTGGGAAAGATATTTTATTCAGACTTTCATTAAACTCATAATCAATATCCGAACTTTCATTTACCAATGCTACGTATTGGGTGATTTCTGGATCGAATGCAGGATACAACTTAGCACCATTTTTCAAGGTAATTCCTGTCAACGCCACAGGAGACGATGCTACCTTGCAGCTGATATTGTACACCACATCGGCTACGCCTTGTTGGTTCGAAATCAAGTTCACTTGGTAGCTATCGGCTTTTTTCACCAATCTGATTTCTTGCTCGTCATAGTTCTTTTCGCCAGACAATTCGGGCAATTCGGTAGTACCGTATGGGAAGGTAATGGTATAATCGTATACGCCGTCTTGCAATGGAACCAAGGTAGTTCCTACTACCAAACGAGTCAATTTGTTTTCTTTGCCCGATTCTGCCACAGCAAAATGCAAAGTATAGGTATTGGTTACCGTACCATCTTGCGAGGTTACTTGCAAGGTAGTTGTACCTTTTAAA
>JAGCMZ010000176.1 GCA_017646225.1 Paludibacteraceae bacterium
CCGGTGGTTTTATATTCCTGCTGTCGGAGTGGCAAACCTTTCCTTTGGCCTTGCCCTTGGTAAGTTGCTTTTTGTTGGCAGCCACCATTTCTTCTACCGACTCGGCATCGGTATTTAACATTCTAAGAACCAAAAACATTCGCCTAAAAAACGGGTTGCAACCCATGCTCGAGTTTGAGAGTGGTAGTAACGACCCCATGGCGTATATCCTTACCATTGTACTCATTCAAATTGCTTCAAGTATATTGGGCGGTACCGTAGAGGCAGTAAATACAGCCGATATTGTGGTGAATTCCATTGTGGTTCTGGTACAACAATTTACTGTAGGTTTGATGTTAGGTGCAGGCATGGGTGTGGCTGGCGTTTGGATTTTGAATAAAATTGAACTAAAAAACATCCCTCTTAACTCCATTATGTTGTTAAGTTTGGTGTTCTTTACCTTCTCTTTTACCGATATGTTGGGCGGTAACGGTTACTTGGCTGTATACCTTGCTGGCATGATTATTGGCAACCACAAAATACCCAATCGCAAACAAATCTTTTCATTCTTTGATAGCTTAACGTGGATTGTACAAATAGGCATGTTCTTGGTATTGTGCTTGTTAATTACCCCATCCGATATGCTTAAATCGGCCTTGCCTGCCGTTGCTATTGGATTATTCATGATATTTGCGGCGCGTCCTCTTTCTATTTTTGCTACGTTGCTGCCTTTCCCAAGCATCAACTTCTCTTCTAAACTATTTGTTTCGTGGGTAGGATTGCGTGGTGCAGTACCCATCATTTTTGCCATGTATCCAGTGGTAGAAGGCATCCCTGGTTCCGAGCAAATCTTTAACATTGTGTTTTTTATTACTTTGCTATCGCTTATTATTCAAGGAAGCAGCATTGGTTGGGTTGCCCAAAAACTCGATTTGGTATTGCCACCCGAAAAAGAAAAACAATTTGACCTTGACCTGCCCGAAGAAGCAGGTGAATTGCGCGAAATGACCCTTACCGCCGAAATCATAGAAGAAAAAGGCAGAACCCTAAAAGACTTCCAAATGCCCAAAGGGTTGCTGGTATTGTTCATCAAACGCAACGACCGATTCATTGTTCCCAACGGAACTTTTGAGTTGCGCGAAGGCGACCACATGCTTATTGTAGCCGGATCTGATTACGACCAATAATGCCACTTTTGTGCTTTCTATGCAAAGAAAGCGCATTTTTCTATCCTATTTTCTTTAATATTTTATAAATTTGCGATTATAAAACGAACAATTATGGTACGCAAGTTTGATTTTATAGTTGTAGGCAGCGGTATTGCAGGCATGAGTTTTGCCTTAAAAGTTGCCAACAAAGGCAAAGTAGCCATTTTGTGCAAAACCAAATTGACCGAAGCCAATACCAATTTAGCACAAGGCGGTATCGCCTCAGTAACCAATGCAGCCACCGATAATTTTGATAAGCACGTAGCCGATACCCTGATAGCAGGCGACGGTATATGCGACGAGGCTGTGGTTCGTAAAGTAGTAGAAGATGCTCCCCGCGAGATTGCCGAGCTGGTAAACTGGGGCGTCGACTTTGACAAAGACGAGCAAGGCAACTTTGACCTACACAAAGAGGGCGGACACTCCGAGTTTCGTATTCTTCACCACAAAGACAGTACAGGAGCAGAAATCCAACGTTCGTTGGTAAAACGCATCCAACAACATCCCAATATCGATGTATTCGAAAACTACTTCGCCATCGAAATCATAACCCAACACCATTTAGGACAATTGGTAAAGCACACCACCCCTAACATTGAATGTTACGGTGTGTATGTGCTAAATCCTCGTACCCGCAGGGTGCATACTTTCCTATCTAAAGTTACCATGATGGCAACCGGTGGTATTGGTCAAATTTACCAAACCACCACCAATCCTAGCAATGCAACAGGCGATGGTATTGCCATGGTGTACCGTGCCAAGGGTAGGGTAAAAGACATGGAATTTGTACAATTTCACCCCACGTCGCTTTACAATCCCAACGAGCACCCCTCGTTCTTAATTACCGAGGCGATGCGTGGATACGGAGCTGTATTGCGCACCCAAAAAGGGGTAGAGTTCATGCACAAGTACGATGTCCGTGGTTCGTTGGCTCCCCGTGATATTGTAGCACGCAGCATCGATACAGAAATGAAGCTGGCAGGTAGCGATTACGTTTACCTAGACGTTACTCACAAAGATGCCGAGCAAACCAAAGAGCACTTCCCCATGATTTACGACAAATGCATGAGTCTTGGCATTGATATTACCAAACAATACATACCAGTAGTGCCCGCTGCTCACTATTTGTGCGGTGGCATTGTGGTAGACATGGATGCACGTACCTCTATCAACCATTTGTATGCAGCAGGCGAATGTTCGTGTACAGGCTTGCACGGTGCCAACCGTTTGGCATCCAACTCGCTTATCGAAGCCATTGTGTATGCCGATGCTGCGGCACGCCATGCCTTAACCATTATTGGCGATATTACCCACAACGACAATGTGCCTTTGTGGAACGACGAGGGTACTTCGCTCAACGAAGAAATGGTGCTCATTACCCAAAGCAAAAAAGAGGTGGGTCAGATTATGAGTAACTACGTAGGCATTGTGCGTTCTAACTTACGCTTAAAACGTGCTTTTGACCGTTTAGAGATCCTTTATAAAGAAACAGAAGACCTCTTTGACCGTTCGGTGGTAACCAAAGATATTTGCGAGCTACGCAACATCATCAACACCGCCTATTTGGTCATTAAAATGGCCATGGAACGCAAAGAAAGTCGCGGGTTGCATTGCACCATCGACTACCCCGATAAAATTGATTAAACAACCTCTTAGGGCAATTACCTGAAATATAACAACAAAAAAACCTCACTTCATTTGAAGTGAGGTTTTTTCTTTTTTGCATAATACTATCTACAGAAATGTTTTTGATAACAGAAGCTATAGCCTAACATGATTTCGTGCGTACCGTAGTTTTGGGTAACTAGGTTGTTGAGGTCAAGGCTAAAGGCATAGCCCAATTGGAATTGACCAATGCGGAAACCACACATAGGCATTAGCACCATGGCTTGAATGTTGTTAGGATTCCAGCTATGACGA
>JAGCMZ010000177.1 GCA_017646225.1 Paludibacteraceae bacterium
GTTGGGGATTGATTCTTTGGGAATCGTTGTCATTATTTCTATTTTTATTGGTGCTGTTATTACCATGCAAATGGTTTTGAACACAGAGAACCCCTTGCTACCTGCCTACGTAACAGGGCTTACTACCCGCGATACACTTTTGCTGGAATTCTCGTCGACCATTTTGTGCCTTATATTGGCAGGTAAAGTAGGTTCTAACATTGCCTCGGAAATTGGCACCATGCGCATTACCGAGCAAATTGACGCCCTTAAGATTATGGGGGTTAATGCTCCCAACTACCTTATCTTGCCTAAAATTTTAGGCATGGTAAGCATTATTCCTGTGTTGGTTATCTTTAGTATGTTTGTGGGTATTTTAGGTGGTTACCTTATCAGTTTTTCGGGCATTATATCGCCTGCAAAATACATCATGGGTATTCAGTATGCCTTTAACCCTTATTACGTTACCTACTCTATCATCAAATCGTTGTTTTTTGGATTTGTTATTTCGTCGGTATCGTCGTATTACGGCTACTATGCATACGGTGGTGCATTGGACGTAGGTAAAGCCAGCACCAACGCTGTTGTAAACAGCAGCATTATTATCTTGTTATTAAACGTTCTTTTAACCGATTTGTTACTGGTATGATAGAAGTTCAAAACATCATAAAATCGTTTCACGACAAAACGGTTTTAAAAGGCATCTCGGCCACCTTTGAATCGGGCAAAACCAAGTTGATTATTGGCCAAAGTGGTTCGGGTAAAACCGTGTTGATGAAAAGTGTCATTGGTATACACCAAGTAGACCAAGGAAAAATATTGTACGATGGCAGGGACATTACCCAACTTAAAAACAAAGAAATGACTGCCTTGCGCCAAGAAATTGGTATGCTTTTCCAAGGATCGGCCCTTTTTGACTCCATGACCGTAGAAGAAAACGTACGTTTCCCCTTGGAGATGTTCTCTAGCAAAAGTCGCGATGAGTGGGAAGAAAGGGTAAAATTCTGCTTGCAACGTGTGGGACTAGACCATGCTGCCAAGTTGTACCCATCGGAAATTAGTGGTGGTATGCAAAAACGTGCGGCCATTGCCCGTGCCATTGTATTGGAACCTACTTATTTGTTTTGCGACGAGCCCAACTCAGGTTTGGACCCCAAAACATCGCTTACCATCGACCAGTTGATTCAAGAAATTACGCGCGAAAACAACATTACCACCATTGTCAATACGCACGATATGAACTCGGTAATGGAAATTGGCGACAAAATCTTGTTCATTCACCAAGGCGAAAAATCGTGGGAAGGCGACAAAGACTCTATCTTTGACTCGAACAACGAACACCTTAATAATTTAGTATTTGCATCGAACCTATTTAAAAAGGTAAAACAATACCACTCCAAATAAGATGAGAATATTGTCGTACAACGTAAATGGCATTCGTGCTGCATTGGGCAAAGGGCTTGCCGACTGGATGGCACAAGAAAACCCCGACGTACTCTGTTTGCAAGAAACCAAAGCACAATTGGACCAAATACCCCAAACCTTGTTTGAGGAGATGGGTTACAAAGGGTACTTTGTATCGGCCGAAAAGAAAGGATACAGCGGCGTTGGCATCTTAACCAAAAGAGAACCTGATGCGGTTTATTACGGCATGCAAAACAACAAATACGACTGCGAAGGCAGGGTGATTCGTGCCGACTTTGGTAGCCTGACTGTTGTATGCGTGTACATTCCATCGGGCACTACGGGCGATGTTCGCCAAACCTTTAAAATGGAGTTCTTGGCCGATTTTGAACAATTTATTACACAACTTAGAGCTGAAAGACCCAACGTGGTGGTATGTGGCGATTACAACATTGCCCACAAACCCATTGACATAAACCACCCCGAGCGTCAAGTGGGAGTTTCGGGTTTCTTGCCCGAAGAGCGCGAATGGCTTACCCAGTTTATTGAGACAGGTATGATTGACTCGTTCAGAGAATTTGACGACCGTGCCGAGCAATACAGCTGGTGGACCTATCGCATGGGAGCACGCAAACGCAATGCAGGCTGGCGCATCGACTACCATCTAGTATCGGAGCCGCTTCGCAGCAATTTGGTTGGCGCAGGCATCATGCAAGAAGTTGTACATTCCGATCATTGCCCTGTTTGGGTAGAAATTAAAGACTAAACCATGGGATTACACCTACCTTTTTTTAATCAACGCAAACCTAAATCGTTCCAACTAAAACCTCGCTACTACGACGAACACAAAGAACGTTTGGCCGAATCGGAAGAGCGTGTGCGCAAAGAATTGGGTTTGGATAACGAAGAGAAAGAAACAAATACCGGATACGAACAACGCATTCGTGGTAAATTTAGACAACAAATAGAAGGAGCAAAAGAACGCAAAAATGCCAAGGTACGCTTAAGTATTATTATAGCTATTCTGTTCTTTGTGGCATACA
>JAGCMZ010000178.1 GCA_017646225.1 Paludibacteraceae bacterium
CAATGACTATAACAGATATTCAACCTGATTGTAGGTTCCCACTTAACGATGGAAACATCATAATGGTAAAAACGCTAGATTTAGGTCAAGAATTTGAGCAGATAAGAAGTAGGTTAGATTCGTTAATCGAATATAGTAATTGACGTAAAAGAAACATTATGACAGAACTAGATAAAATGACAGTGGGGGTGCTGTACAATTGTGATGCGCCGGAGTATCAGGAGAGTTGGCGCCATGCGGCGGGGGCATCGGCTAAATTTAATCAGACATCGCCCCTAGAGGATAGAGACACCGCAGTGAAGGCCATGAAGGAGTTGATGCCCAATGCCAGCGAACAGGCGCTGGTGATACCTCCGTTTTATTGCGACCATGGTTGGCCAATACATTTGGCAGAACGCGTGTTTATCAATAGAAACTGCGAGTTTTTAGATAGCGGTGGCATATACATTGGTAAGCATACCATGTTGGGCCCAGGATGTAAACTGCTTACGCCTAATCATCCGATTGATTATATGCAACGACGTGAACCTGTAGAAACGGGTTATGCCATTCATATTGGCGAAGATTGCTGGCTGGGCGGCAACGTTACGGTTTGCCCAGGCGTTACCATTGGCAATAGGGTGATAGTTGCAGCAGGCAGTGTGGTGACCAAAAATGTGCCCGATGATGTAATGGTAGCTGGCAACCCTGCAGTAATCAAGAAAAGGTTGAAATAATAAAACAAAATGAAAACAATTTTATTTATAAAAGCCCTTGTTAAAATGCTGGCTGGGTTTGCGATGCTGGCTGTGATGTTGTTTGTGCCTGCGGGAACGTGGCAGTTTTATCAGGCATGGGTAATGCTGGGGGTGCTTTTTGTGCCCATGGCAATAATGGGAGCGGTGATGCTTGTAAAGAATCCTGAACTGCTTAGCAAACGCCTTAATGCCAAAGAAAAGGAGCAAGAGCAGAAGTGGGTAGTGGCGTTGTCGGGCATCCTTTTTGTGGCCAATTTTGTGGTAGCAGGGCTTAATTTTAGATATGGTTGGTGTGTGCTACCTTGGTGGGTAGTGGGTGCGGCAAGTGGAGTATTTCTGTTTGCCTATGCCTTGTATGCTGAGGTGCTAAGAGAAAATGCTTATCTGTCGCGAACAATAGAAGTGCAAGAAAATCAGCAAGTTATTAGCACGGGTTTGTATGGCATCGTTCGTCATCCTATGTATGCAGCAACCCTTTTGTTGTTTTCTGTGATGCCACTTGTGTTGGCTTCGCCATGGTCGTTTCTCATTATGCTGCTGTATATTCCAATCATTCATATTAGAATAAAAAACGAAGAAAAGGTCTTGACCGAAGGGCTAAAAGGATATAAAGAATACAAGCAAAAGGTAAAATACAAGGTAATTCCTTTTGTGTGGTAGTACAGGCTCTATATAATGTACAGGAGTATTTTACAATAGGGCAGTTACCAAAGCATCCAGCGCTTCTGCATCGGTTTGTTTGTAGGCTGAGCGTATGGTAACAAGGGGTTCTACTATCTCAATTTCTTTCATTTGTTCCAACATGCCTTTCATGATGCGTCCTGCCGATGGCGCCCACGAACCGTTTTCTATAATGCCGACCTTGCGGTTTTGGTAACTTTTTAGCTGTAAGTGGTGCAAAAAGTCGTGCATAGGAGGGAATACATCGGCATCGTACGACGAAGCGGCAACTACCATTCTGTCGTATTTAAAGGCATCTTCGATGGCTTCGGCCATATCGTCGCGCGATAGGTCGGATAAACTAACTCTTACTCCTTTTTCGCGCAGTTTATCGGCCAATATATGGGCCACTTGTGCGGTGTTGCCATGAATAGATGCGTAGGCAATAAATACACCCTTGCATTCTGCCTGATAGCTACTCCAGGTGTTGTACAGCGATATGCAATGTCCTAAAATATCTTCCAATACGGGGCCGTGTAACGGGCAAATGGTTTTAATGTCTAGATTGGCTACTTTTTTAAGCAAGGCTTGTACTTGTGCACCGTATTTGCCGCAGATATTAAAATAGTATCGACGCGCTTCGCAGTCCCATTCATCGTCGTGCATTAAGGCGCCAAATTTGCCAAAGGCATCGGCCGAAAAGAATATTTTTTCGCTTTGCTCGTAGGTGGTAAACACTTCGGGCCAATGCACCATGGGCGCCATCATAAATTGCAAGGTATGCTGTCCAAGGCAAAGGGTGTCGCCTTCTTTAATAACAAGGGTGCGGTGGGTAAAATCGTGCTCTGGAAAGAACTGCGCTAGCATCTGTACTGCTCTAGCAGAGGTTACAATTTGCATGTTAGGGTATTTTTCTGCCAAAAGCGCAATACAACCTGCGTGGTCGGGTTCCATGTGTTGTACCACCAGGTAATGAGGTGTTCTATCGGCTAATGCCTCTGTTAGGTTCTCTAGCCATTCGTCTTGCATGCGCTTATCGACGCAGTCCATAATGGTGGTTTTCTCGTCCTTTATCAAGTACGAATTGTACGATATTCCATCGGGAATAACGTATTGGCTCTCAAATAAATCTAGCGTGGTGTCATCTACGCCTATGTATTGGATGTTTTTTGTGATGTTCATGGTGCAAAGATTTCTTTGTTAGTATCACAAAAATAGTAAATAGTTTTTTGCGATGCCTTAATATTTCGTTAAATTTGCCAATATGAATGGAAACTTTGAGGTAAACCTCAAAGATACTTTCACTCGCTGTAAAAAATAATGAAGCGAGCTTCTTATTTCTCGCTCGTTTATTCGTATCTTTGTGCTCATGGAGTCTAGAAACGTTACGATACGTCCTGCAAAACTGGCAGATGCTGCGCTAATAGCCAAGGCGGTTGCCATGGGCATTGGCGATGTGGAGACGCTTGAAAACTATTGTGGCGCTGATTATGAATCGGTTTTAACCGATATTGCCGCTACCACCGGAACGCAATACAGCTGGCAAAATGCCCTAGTAGCTGAGGTGGATGGCCAAGGAGCAGGTGCTATAGTAGGTTACGATGGGGCTAAATTGTACAACTTGCGCAAAGGTACTTTACAAGTAGTAATGGATAGGGTAGGTAAGATACCCGCCATTGCAGACGAAACCCAACCTGGTGAGTATTACATCGATACCTTGGCGGTGTTGCCCGAGTTTAGAGGCATGGGCATTGGCAAGGCATTGATTGATGCTTTTTGTAGCAACGTTTTTCAGCAAGGATACACTTGTGTGGGTTTGATTGTTGACGATCAGAACCTAAGTGCGCAGGCTTTGTATGCTTCACTCGGTTTTGAACAAGTCGGTTTGACTCCTTTCTTTGATCATTTGATGTTTCATTTACAACTAAATCGTGTATGAGAGTTAAAACTTTACTAGTTATGGCAGCATGTTTGTTTGGATTGTCTGTGTTTGCTGCCGAAGATCAACACCATCAAACCAATCCTAAGGCTAGAGGCGTAGAGACAGAAAAACCCACCAATATGGGCTCTGAAATTGATGTGTACGTAGAGTACGATGTAGTAAAGAATGTAACCTTATTTTTAGGCGAAGAATTTTATTTGAGCAATTTTTTAACGCCAAATGCTCCATTGTTTGATGCTTCTTA
>JAGCMZ010000179.1 GCA_017646225.1 Paludibacteraceae bacterium
CACCTGCTTTGAATTTAGCAACTTTCTTAGCTGGGATTTGGATCTTAGCGCCAGTTGCTGGGTTTACACCTTCGTGTGCTGCTTTCTCTACAACAGAGAATGTACCGAAACCTACGAGTTGTACTTTCTCACCATTCTTCAATGCACCTGCGATAGCGTTTACAGTAGCCTCAACAGCCTTTTGTGCCTCTGCTTTTGTCAAGCCAGCTTGAGCTGCAACAGCAGCTACGAGTTCTGATTTGTTCATACGATCTTAAATTTAAATATTAAACGTTGAAAATTTTAATCGGCGTTTCCGAAAATTTTTTGGCAAAGTTACAATATTTTTTGTAATTATCAAATTAATTGCATAAAAAAAGTCTTTTTTTTTCTTTTTTTCTGCCATTTTTGCGCTATTCTGTCATTTTTGCATGCTTTTTGTCTATTTTTCAGTAGTTTTTTACTAATTTTGCAGAGAAAATCATTAATAACAATAATTATGTTTAGAAATTTACCGACGATAACAAAGAACCTTTTATTAATAAATATTGTTTTCTTTTTTGCAGATATTGCGCTGAAAAGATATGGGGTTGATTTGACAAACGTACTTGGTTTGCACTACATAACGGCAGATGGCTTTCATTTTTGGCAGCCATTAACTTATATGTTTATGCATGCTGGATGGAAACATTTATTTTTCAACATGTTTGCCGTTTTGATGTTTGCACCAGCATTAGAGAGCCGTTGGGGAGAAAAGCGATTCCTTATTTATTATTTGGTAACGGGACTCGGTGCTGCGGTTGTACAAGAATCTGTTTGGGCATTGCAGCTGCATGATTGGATGAGTAGTGGTAATGCTATGATAGCCACTCGTGCTATGGCTTGGGCTAATCAAGCCATCACCATTGGCGCTAGTGGTGCTGTCTTTGGTATATTGTTAGCATTTGGCTGGTTGTTCCCAGATGTCAGGATGTTTTTATTGTTTTTGCCTATCCCGATACGTGCGCGTACTTTGGTTATTGTATACGCGTTGATCGAATTATTCGCAGGATTAGCTCCGATATCGGGTGACAACGTGGCGCACTTTGCCCACTTGGGTGGTATGATTTTTGGCTTGCTGCTAATTTGGTGGTGGCGTTTTCGTGGATATGATGGCTTTGATTCTATTTCACAAGGTGATAGCCGCTTAAAACGTTGGTTAACGGATTTGTGGCAGAAGATACGTGTAAAGCGCCATCCTCGTATTCGTCGTGACAATGATTCCAAGGATTATAGCGATTACCACTATCATAAACCTTTGTAACTAAAAAACGCTCTCACATGAGAGCGTTTTTTATTACCATCCAATGGTTGTTATCATAGGGTAATGATCAGAGTATTGTGCTTGTTGGTCTACTTTACATTCTATTGGATGTAGGTCGCGTGAACACAGGGTATAATCAATGCGGATACCCACCCCCTTGCTAGTGTAGGTGTTGCCAAGTTTGCCGATACTACTATCTAGGAAACAATCACGTAGTCCAAATTTGATTTTCCAATATACATAGGACAGAGGAATTGCGTTAAAGTCTCCCACGACTATCACAGGGTAAGTGGATTTACGGATAGCTTGTTTGACCGCTTTTGCTTGATTGTGGCGAAGTCGGTCTGCGTGTTGTAATTTTTGATTGAGCGAACTTTTCTTGATTCCTTCAACGCTGAGAGTGTCAAACTGAAGATCCTCTTTTTCTATTCCATAACTCTGTAGGTGGTTTACCATCAGACGGAGTGTGTCTTTTCCTACCACTACATCGCATTGACTACTGATGTTGGATTTTGATTCGTATCGAATTGTTTGCTTGTTGATGAGGGGGTAACGCTAGAATACGACATTGCCAAATTGTCGTCTGCTATTGTATACCTTGAAGTCGTAATAGGTGTATGGGTATTTGTGCATGGCTTCTCGCAGGTCGGGTAGGGTGAAACGCTGTGGGTTTTTATATACCAACACCTCTTGTAGGCAAACGATATCTGCATCTTGCTGGTTGATATATCGTAGCATTTCCTGTTTACGGGTGACACCCTCGCCTACCATCATACCATGTGTGTTGAGCGAGAACACCTTCAGTAGGTGTTCATATTGCTCTTCTGTAGACCAAATACGATGAGAAACCAAAGAGTATAGCACCCATCCAATGAACAGGCTACAAGTAACGACGAACGTGCGTTTGATATGTTTTCTAAACTGCCCCTGCATTTATTTTGGCTCTAGAGTCACTATTGGAATCAGCATTTCCTCCAGCGATATACCTCCGTGTTGGAAGGTGTTACGGTAGAACTGTGCATAGTAATTGAAGTTGTTGGGGTATGCAAAGAAGTCGCTGCCCGTGCAGAAGATATAACTGCTACTTACGTTTGGGCATGGCAGACCCACTTGCTTTGGCTTGGTGATCTCAAAGCAGTTTTTGGCTGAGCAGTTCAGCGCCTTACCTACTTTGTAGCGCAGGTTCGTATTCGTATTTTTGTCGCCGATAATCTGCACAGCATTATCCACGCGGGTGGTTCCGTGATCCGTTGTTAGCACCACTTTATAGCCCAAAGCGGC
>JAGCMZ010000180.1 GCA_017646225.1 Paludibacteraceae bacterium
GGATGTAGTAATCCTAATAAAAGGGTGTTGATGAATCAAGATGGATATTTTTTTATTGACTAATTGACTAATCGACTAATCGATGCCAAACTTCATGAGGGCGTAGCCCGAATAATCGACAAGTGACTTGTGACTATTGACTATTGACGGTTGCCTAGCGACTTAAGTTGCGCAATGGTTTCGGTGGGGTTGGCCGACTTAAATACAAAGTTGCCTGCTACCAAGCTGTCGGCACCTGCTTCTACTAATTCTTTGCCCGTTTCTAGGTTTACACCACCGTCTACTTGAATAATAGCGCTGGCATTTTTGCGGGTAATTAGGGCCTTTAAATCACGCACTTTTTGGGTGGTGTTGGCAATGAATTTTTGTCCGCCAAAACCAGGGTTTACCGACATCAAAAGAACCATGTCTACCTCTGTAATAATGTCTTCTAACAAGCAAACGGGGGTATGTGGATTAAGGGTAACGGCCGCTTTGGCTCCGGTACTTTTAATCAATTGAATGGTTCTGTGTAGGTGGGTGCAAGCCTCGTAGTGTACGTTAATAATGGCGGCGCTAGCTTCGGCAAATCGGGTAATAAATTTATCGGGCTCTACAATCATCAAATGCACGTCTAGTGGTTTTTGGCACTTGTTTTTGATGGAATCTAAAATGGGGAAACCAAACGAAATATTGGGTACAAATACACCATCCATAACATCAATGTGCAACCAATCGGCCTGGCTTTGGTTTATCATGTTGATGTCTTTTTCTAGGTTGGCAAAATCGGCCGACAACAGCGATGGAGATATAATTGCGCTCATAAAACGTGTTTTTTTGTGATTATTTTTGGCAAAATTACGCATTAAAAACGGTACGTGCAAGAGGTGCATGATTTTTCAACATTTTGGAGTATCTATTCCGTTTAATGCCTTTCTGCCTTGCTTTTGCTGTAGCTTACAATAATTACCCCGCCAAATACCATCATGGCCGCCAATACTTTTTGCCAAGTTAGGGTGTCCATGCCAATAAAAATGCTAATGGCAATGGCTATAATGGGTTGCACATAGCTGTAAAGGCTTACCAGGGTGGGGCGAATGTGTTTTTGACCAAAGGGAATAAGGGTGTAAGTAATAAACGTAGCTGCCACAATTAAGTAGCCTAGCTCGGCCAATTGAATGCTAGGAAAGGTGCTCCAATTGGTGCTAACAATTTCGGTAGCCGAAAAAGGAAACGATACAGCAAAGGCAAACAAAAATATACATTTCATAAAAGTTACCACCGAATATTTGCTAATAAGCGGCCTAAAAATACCTAGGTAAAGCGAAAAACTAAGGGCATTAATAATAAGCATAACAATGCCAAAGGGGGTGGTTTGTGCCGCTCCTGTGGCCGATACGCTAGTAATAATAAGGTAAATAATGCCCAAGAAACTAACTACAACGCCCCCTGCTTTTTGCCAGGTTATGGGCTCTTTTAGGGCAATGGCAGCAATGAATAGGGTGTAGATGGGCGATAGCGATGCCAATATAGAACAATCCATGGGGGTAATGTACGGAATGCCTGCTAAAAATGATAGTTGGCAAGTAAAAAATCCCAACATCGATGCCGCAAATATCTTAAGAAAGTCTTTTTTATCTACTTTTTCTTTGGGCATAAACAACGATATCAACCAAAACAAGCCACCAGCTCCCATGGCCCTAAGGCAAAAGATGGTAAGCGGCGATAGCAAGTGTCCGCTGGTTAAATCTTTGCATACAATAATGTTAAATCCAAAAATGGCATACGCAGCAAAGCAAGCCAAATGTCCCAAAATAGATAAATTGTTTTTCATTATCGATGGTCTAAAATATCGGCTGCAAAATTAGCAATAAAAAACGAAAAACCCACCTCTTAGCGGGGTGGGTTGAACGTTCTGGCAAAGGCCATAATGGCATCTAATGTGCTTTGCCGTGGTCCTTGCGTATCGATGGCAAGGTTAGATGGTTGTTTATTAGGTTTAGGAAAGGTTTGTGTATAAATCTTCATAGGCAAACGGTGTTTTACTTTTATAACGTTGCCCATGTTGTTTTATTGTGTTTATCAGGCAATTTCTCTTTCTTTTATCATGCGGCGCATGTTGAGTAGGGCATAGCGCATACGACCCAGCGAGGTGTTGATGCTAACGCCTGTGCGTTCTGAAATTTCTTTGAACGACATGTTTTCGTAAAAGCGCATGCGTACAATATCGCGTTGATTATCGGGTAGTTGCAAATAAAGCAAGTGTAGTTTGTTTTGGTCTTGCTGTTCTATGATTTCGTCTTCGATGGGACGATCGCTGTACATTTCGTTGTTTAGGTAGACGTAATCGGTAGGGTCTACCAGTACCAAATCCGATTGGGCATTGCTGCGCACAAAGTCTATTACCATGTTGTGAGCAATACGAGTGGCCCAATAACGAAATTTACCAGAATCGGTATAGTTGTTTTGCTGGATGCAGGTAATGATGCGCACAAACGTATCTTGAAAGATGTCATTGCTGGCATCTTCATCTTTAATAATGGCGTAAATGTGCGAGTAGATATAATTTTTGTGGCGATGTAGCAGCGCCTCAAATGCCTGATTGTTGCCCGATTTGTACAACTCTATGAGTTGAATGTCGGACATTTGTTCAAATGTTACCATGTATGTGTTTGTTACAAATTGGGTAACGTTCTAATCAATAGGCAATTCGTTTTAAAGGTGAGTAACTAGTAAGGTTAGCAAATAAGCTTCACAAAGTAAGCAATTATTCTTCTACAATGCAAACATTTGCAAAAATATCGACCAAAAAACCAGGAAAAATGGCGCAAATGTTAAAATGATAAATTTAAGATGCCTTCTGAGTGCATTCTTGTGCTGTTTACTAAATTTTTGTTAACTTTGTAGAACCTTATAATAAGACTTTTGTCTATGAAAAAGATCATCACTACCATAGCATCCTGTTGCTGTGCCATGTTGCTTCTTGCACAAACTGCCGCGCTCGATGCCCCCAACCTGGATTTTTCCATGAATAATTTTACCGGTTGGAAAAGAACCTTGGGCACATTTGTGTGCGACGATGCCAATGTGCAAGATCCCCACAAAACATACAGTTATGATTGGACCGAAACCATTGGCGAAACGGCCGAAAACAATCGAATCGATTTATTGGGCGATGTGGCCACCATCGACCCCATATTACAATGCGATGCCTTGTATACCAATCCAGACCCAGGGAAGAATGTGGCTCGCATTGGCCGTCCTTTGATGACCGAGGGGATGCACGGAAGTGGTGGAAACTTGAGCTATCCCAAAGCCGCGGCCGACAAACTCGAATACGACTACCAAATTACGCCTGCTACCTCTGTTTTAAAATACCGCTTTGCTTCTGTTTTGCACATCCCCGACGAGGGAGGGGAGCATGTGGGTGTAGAACGTCCCTTTTTCTCGGTTCATATAAAGGTAGTAAAACCCGATGGAACTTTAATCATCCCTGCTTGTTCGTCGTACGAAACCGTTGTGAACGACGACGAAGCTTCAACCCTTGAGAGGGCTACTGCCCCTTGTAGGGCATCGGCCAGTACCACCCCCGGTGAGTATATGTACCAACCTTGGACATCGGTTTTGGTCGATTTGCGCAATTATGTAGGCAGCCGCGTGTACATTACCGTGATTGTGCACGACTGCTTGGTGCGTATAGGCGGCAAACCAGTGGCCGGTGGGCACGAAGCCTATGGCTATTTTAGAGCCGAGGCCATGGATTTGTCGTTGACGGCCAAGGCGTGCAAAGGCGAAGATGCGCAAATCGTGGCGCCAGCAGGTTTTGCCTCGTACCGGTGGTCTAGAAGCGATCATTTGCCCATTTCTCCCGATGCAGCGCATGCC
>JAGCMZ010000181.1 GCA_017646225.1 Paludibacteraceae bacterium
CTAGCAAGGTTTTGACAAATACATCTTGGTACAAAGCAGCATCGGTTTCCGATACAAAACGTTCGCCTGTTTCGGGGTTAAACTTACCCGGAGCGTGCCAAATAGTAGCTTCGTTTTCGGCAGGTTCAAAACCTTTTCCTTTAATGGTTTTGATGTGCAAAACACGGGGACCGTCAAAGTTTTTAATATCGTTCAATACTTTTACCAATTGCAACACATCGTGTCCATCTACTTGACCAAAATAGCGAATATTCAATCCTTCGAATATATTATGGGTGCCCGATGCCGCATTTTTAATCGAGTTAGCTGTACGCAAAAAACGGTTGCGTTTTTTATCGTTCATCAACCCTATTTTGCGCAAGAAATGGTAGGTTTTAAAGCGCCATCTGTTGTACCACGACGAGGTAGTAATGTTGGTTAAATACTCGCTCAAACCACCCACAGGCTTGTCAATTGCCATGTTGTTATCGTTCAAAATAATCAACATGTTATTGGGATTTACGCACGCATTGTTCAACCCTTCAAAAGCCAAACCACCTGTCATAGAACCATCGCCAATAACAGCAATCACTTTGCTATCCGATTCCAATTTGCGTGCCCCTACCGACATGCCCAATGCAGCCGATATAGAGTTAGAAGCATGACCTGCCACAAAGGCATCGTAGCTACTCTCTTTGGGATTAGGGAATCCGCTCAACCCTTTAAACTTACGATTGGTTTTGAATTGGGTTCTGCGTCCGGTTAATATTTTATGGCCGTAAGCCTGATGGCCTACGTCCCAAATGATGCGGTCGTTGGGCGTATCGAACACATAATGAAGTGCCACCGTTAGTTCTACTACCCCCAAACTAGAGGCAAAGTGACCCGGATTGTTGGCCAATTGTTCGATAATGTATCCACGCAATTCCGCACAAACCTGCTTAAGCTGCGATTTTTCTAGCTTGCGCAAGTCTGCTGGATATTCAATGGTATTGAGTAAAGAAAATTTTTCTTCCATTTTATCGCTTCTACTTCACTTTGCAAATATACGAAAAATTATATTTTTTTAATTGCTATTTGTGTGGCATTTCGCTATATTTGTATGTTTAATTTACAAACATAAAAAACATATGAAAAAATACCTATTTTTAGCCAGCCTTACCCTATTATCGACTGCTTGTGTAACCAAAGCCAAATACGACGAGGCCAAAGAAAGCGAAGCCCGCTATTATGACGAGGCACGCCTTTGTGGCGAAGCCTTATCGGCCGAAAAAGATAAAAACAAAGAACTATCGGAACTGATTGAACAGCTAAAAACCAAAGCCTCGCAACAAACCAACGAGGTAAACGAATTGTCTAAAGAACTGCAACGCGTGCAAGAAGACTGCAACGCCATGCAAGCGCACAACAAAGAATTGCTTGATAAACTTAAATCGACCAAAAGCAAAGAAGAAATTCAAGCCATGTTGAGCGAAATTCAGGCTTTGCAAAGCGAACTAATGGCACGCGAAGATGCGCTATTTAAAGCCGAACGCGATTTGCAAGAGAAACAAAACCAATTGGAAGCCCAAAATGCCAAAATTACAGAACTTACTGCCCTTATAGAGCAACAAGCCGCCAAAATGCAAGACATCAAGAATAAAATTCAAAAAGCATTGGTAGGCTACGAGGGCGATGGCTTGCAAATTGAATCGCGCAACGGACGTATTTACGTGTCGCTAGACGAAAAG
>JAGCMZ010000182.1 GCA_017646225.1 Paludibacteraceae bacterium
AATACGATGACGTGATGAATGCGCAACGTAAAGTAATTTATGCGCGTCGTCGTCACGCTTTGATGGGTGAACGCATTGGTTTGGATATTGTTAATATGGTATACGATGCCGTAGCTGCATTGGCAGAAGAATACAATGCCACTGGCGATTACGAACAATTCCGTCAAGATTTGATGCGTTGGTTTGCTGTTGATGTTCGTGCTGGCGAAAATGCGTCGCGTAAGGTGGATGAAATGACCCAACAAATCTTTGAGCTAGTAATGGCTAGCTATCAACGCAAGTTGGATAAATTCAACGAAATTGCTTTCCCTGTTATTAAAAATGTGTACGAAACCCAAGGCAGTCAATACAAAAACATCGTCATTCCATTTACCGATGGCAAATTGATGTACAACATTCCTGTTAATTTGGAAGAAGCCTACAATACACAAGGTAAGGCCGTTATGAAAGCCTTCCAAAAAGCTATCTTGTTGCGTACCATCGATAATGCTTGGAAAGAACACTTGCGCGAATTGGACGAATTACGCCACTCGGTACAAAATGCAAGTTACGATCAAAAAGACCCCTTGTTGATTTACAAACTAGAGTCGTATAACTTGTTCAAGAAAATGATTGAAACCATTAACTATAAGGCTATTACCGTGTTGATGCGTGTTCAATTACCCGTACGCGAAGGCGATGCTGTTCGCGAGGCTGCTCCCGAAAAACGCCAAGACTATAGCAAATATCAGTCGCAAAAAACCGATATCATGCAAGCTGGTCAACAAGATACCCGCGAAAGACAAAAACAACAACCCGTGCATGCTGAAAAAACAGTGGGACGTAACGAACCTTGTCCTTGTGGTAGCGGTAAAAAGTACAAACAATGCTGCGGTAAAAACGCATAATAAACCTACTTGATGAATACATTATTATCGGTTATATGGAATGTAGACCCTGTTGCCTTTAGTTTAGGGCCAGTGTCTGTGCGTTGGTACGGTTTGTGCTATGCCATTGGGTTTATTGTGGGCATTACCTTGTTGGCAAAAATGTACAAAAGCGAAGGTTGTCCCGATGATTGGGCCGATAAAGTATTGATTTATACTATTGTGGCTACCATTATAGGCTCTCGTTTGGGACACGTGTTTTTTTACGAATGGTCGTACTATAGCCAACATCCTGCCGAAATTTTTATGGTATGGAAAGGTGGTTTGGCCAGTCATGGTGGTGTTATTGCCATTATCATTTCGTCGTTGATTTTATGTAAGTATGTCTTTCATAAAACCTTCTTGTGGTTTGGCGACCGATTCATGGGGCCTGCTGTCTTTGTTGGGGCGATGATTCGTTTGGGCAACTTAATGAATTCCGAAATTTATGGCGGAGTAACTTCCTTGCCATGGGGATTCCAATTTGTACGTGATTATCCTGCAGGAACACCCGTAGAGTTGATCCCTGCTTGTCACCCCACACAATTGTACGAAGCAGGTAGTTATTTGATTCTATTTGCGGTTCTTATGTACATGTACTGGCGAACCGATGCTCGTAAACGCGAAGGTTTAATTTGTGGCACGGCTTTTGCAGTATTCTTTGCGATACGTTTCTTGTTAGAATTTATCAAAAACGATCAAGTTGCCTTTGAGGCCGATATGGTACTTAACATGGGGCAATTATTAAGCATTCCATTCATTTTATTGGGAATTGCATTTGTTATTTATTCGTTTAAGAAACCTAAAACATCGTAACATGCTAAATCTTTTATTGTTTGTATTGTTCTTTTTTGTTCTTATAATAGCGATACCTATTATAAGCATAATTAGAGTGTTGGCAAGTGCAAGAAGAGGCAATGCTCAATACAAAAACAGGCAAACGGAATACAAACAACCCGAAAAACAATCGCCTGTAAACAAGCGCTTTGATAAGTCTAAAGCAGAAGATGTAGAATTTGAAGAGGTATAACATGCCAAACAAATGTACAATGAAAACTTGGGGGGCATACGCCCCCTATTTATTTATTAACTTGTTGTTTGTACTAAAATACACGCAACGAGTAACGCCGTATTATATAGGAGTGGGCGCATTGTACGTGGTTGTAGGGGTGTTGTTTTTGTATGTCATTCGTTGGAGCATCGATCATCTCAAAAATCCAAACTATTTAGGGTGGTCTATTTTTACTGTCCTTTTGGCAGTAGGGGTGTATTTGCAATACTCGATAGATCCGTATTCCTTACAAGTAGATAGGTGGTCGGCCATTCATTTCTTCTGGGATGAGTGCTTGCAAGGAAATTATCCCTACGCAGCAGGAACCCACTTAGGGGGATATGGTTCGCCATTCCCTGTGTGGCAGTTATTTCACTTGCCTTTTTATCTTTTGGGTAACGTGGGGATTTCTATCTTTTTTGTCTCTGCCCTGTTTGTGTGGGTGGTGTATCGTTTTTACGGCACCAAATCCTTGTTTGTAGTAACAAGTTTGTTGCTTTTTTCGCCTGCCTATTGGTACGAGGTAGCCGTTAGAAGTGATATGATAACCCATCTTTTATTGGTGTCTTCCATTGTATTATACCTGCACAATAAGAAAATTTCTTTGTCGAATCATCTGTACGCGATAGCTTGCCTAGCTGGACTATTGGCGTCAACACGCTTTATTGCACTTATTCCACTGGCGGTTTTGTACGGCAAATCTTTTTTGCAACTGTCTATAAAAGATAAGTTGGTTTTTGTTTTTACCGCGATAGCGGTATTTGTACTTACTTTCTTGCCCTTCCTATTGTGGGAAGGTACTACCTTGTTGTCTTTTCAATACAGTCCTTTTGTGTTGCAAACCAGGCAGGGCAGTGTAGGAGTATTGCTCTTGTTTGCATTGATAGCCATTCCATTTGTTCTTGTTGCAGAACGTAAAAAATGCGACTTGTATTTAGTGATAGGGGGTCTGTTAAATGCATTAGTGATATTTGCTTTTGCAGAAAAAATGATGGTATTGCAGGCGTGGACTCAACTTTTTACCCCTATGTTTGATATTACCTATTTATCGGCTGCATTGCCCTTCTACATACTTCAAATGGGCATTTCTGCCCCTAGATAGCCTTCTGTAAGGTGTCTTTCGTTTTCTTTTCTACTTATTTGTTTATTTTTTTTAACAGCCGATGAACTAAACAATCGTTTGCGCCTATGGTCAAAGAGACAAACACGCAGAACAAAACCGGTAGTTCTACGAGTTGGTTAATAAATAGGAAATAAATAAACAAATTAAAATTTACAGCTATGAACAAGAAATTTTTTATCGTAAGTGTGGTGACTTTATTGTTGGGAACAACCAGTGTAATGGCAGATAATCATCGTGACAACGATGGTCCACAAAAACCTAAAAAAGAAGTAGTGCAAAAACAAAACAAAAAGGATAATAAAAAGGATAAGCACAGCAAAAACGATCGTCATTACGATTCAAAAGGCAAACATAACATGCCAAAGGCAATTGCAAAGAATGTGATTAACAAACATAAACCAGTTGCACATGCACACAAATCGCACCATAAACCCGCTTGCCGTCCCGATGGGAGGCACGGCAATAGTTGTCACCACTGCCACAAAAGCCATTGTAACCACCGCGGTCATTGCAGGCCTGTTGCACCTCGTCGCCCAATAAAAAATCACGTACGTGTAGTGCCTTCCATTGCCCCATTCCAAGTAACAGTGAGAATTTAATTAGGAATAAAAAATAAAAATGATATGAAAACAAAAGTAATGTTGGCCGCAATGGCCGTATGTATGAGTTTAGGTATGGGTTCTGCCTATGCACAAGATTTTAGCAAGTCACCTTTTATAGAGGTAACAGGCAAAGCAGAAAAATACGTAGCACCTGACGAAATTAATTTGAGTATCGTTATCAACGAAAAAGATTATGCCAAAAAACAGTCGTTAGAAGAATTGGAAAAAGAGATGTTGAAGGCATTAAAAAATGTAGGGATTGATACAAAAAAAGATTTGACTGTAGTAGATATGTCAAGCGATTTTATGGCCCGCAAATGGCGTAAGAGCGAGGTGAAATTAAGCAAGGCATACAAACTAAAAACAGCCAATGCTAAGCAAGTGATGCAAGTAATGATGGCCTTAGACCAAATTGGTATATCTGATGTGTCTATTAATCAGATTAAATGCTCAAAAATAGAGCAATACAAAGACGAGGCACGTGCCGAAGCCATGCGCGATGCTAAACGTAAGGCAAAAATCTTAACCGATGCCATTGATCAACCTTTGGGCAAAGCAATTTATATCAGCGAAAACGATTTTACCCCTGTTCGTAATTACAATCGTCCTATGTTGATGAAAGCAAACGGTGTGGCAGAAGATGCCATTGCGGGTAGCGATGTGCCCGATTTAGATTTTGAGAGCATTAAAATAGACTGTCGTGTAAATGTACGATTTGCTTTGGATTAAATTATTGTCTTTTGCTTAATAAACTAACTTTTTCATGTAGGAAAGACCGACTCACTGGTTTGGGTTGGTCTTTTTTTTGTACTTTTGTGCCAGTTTATCAAAGGTATATGATTCGTATGAATGCGCAAGTAGACAATAGTAAGAAAGGTACGTGGTTGTTGAAACTGTTTGGATTTGATAGTAAGCTGCACCAAGTAAAAAAAGAAATCATGGCAGGGCTAACCACTTTCTTTACCATGGCCTATATATTGGCCGTTAA
>JAGCMZ010000183.1 GCA_017646225.1 Paludibacteraceae bacterium
CGAATGCATAACAGCGGGTGCTTTCTCGTTCAATTCTTGAAGCACCTTTGTTTTGATTGCCTCGTTGTAGTCAAAGTAAGGGTGTTGACTCTCAATGATGGCATTTCGCTCATTTTTCAGTTCTTCGGCCGATTTATAAATGGGAAAGTCGTACGTCGCCGTAAGTAAGTCGTATTGCCACGGCTTACCCAATTCAAATTGGTATTGAAATTTACTTTCGTGAGGCATTAAAAAAACCAATCCAACAATTGCCACTAGAAAGACAATTGTTTTATAGGCCTCATCGAAGAATCGTTGACGTGTTTTGACTTGTTCTTTCATATTTATGCTTCGCCTTTAAAACCGCTTAAACCGAATGGGATGTTTACTTTGTTGCCAGGAATATCGATTTCGCCATATTTAGCTTCGTATTTAGCAATGTTCTCTTGCAAAACAAGCGATAAGCGTTTGGCTTGTTCTGTGTTTAGAATAATGCGCGATTGTACTTTGGCCTTAGGTACACCAGGCATATTGCGCACAAAGTCGATGATGAACTCGCTCGATGAATGAGCAACAATGGCCATGTTGGCGTAAGTACCTTCCGATACATTCTCGGGCAATTCAATGGTAAGTTGCGATTTATTTTCTTCTTTCATGTCTTAATTTTTTAATATAATAAGGTATATAGAGTGCAAATATAATACTTTTTTTGACGAATGGAGTGTTTTTGTGTAATCGTTAAATCGTTTAAACGTTGCGAAGCAACAAACAACAAGCGACAATCAACAATTAAAATACATGATAATAAAAAAGTTACGGAATGTTTGGTGGATTAATTTTCTTTTTGTATCTTTGCAACCCAAATTCGTATACAAGACAAAAATTTATATAATAAACTAACTAAACAAATTACAAATGCCTACTATTCAGCAATTAGTAAGAAAAGGAAGAACAGCATTGACTGAAAAGAGCACAGCTCCTGCACTTGATGCTTGTCCTCAACGTCGTGGTGTTTGTGTAAGAGTTTACACAACAACCCCTAAAAAACCTAACTCAGCATTGCGTAAAGTAGCCCGTGTACGTTTGACCAACCAAAAAGAGGTGAACTCTTACATTCCAGGTGAAGGTCACAATTTGCAAGAGCACTCAATCGTAATGATTCGTGGTGGCCGTGTTAAAGACCTACCAGGTGTACGTTATCACATTGTACGTGGTACTTTGGATACCGCTGGTGTAGCTAACCGTACTCAACGTCGTTCTAAATACGGAGCTAAACGTCCTAAAGCAGGTGCAGCACCCGCAGCAAAAGGTAAAAAATAAGAAATTCAAACAACAGTAGTTATTAATACTGTTTTGTATTGGAGCTAACATAGGTTGAGTAAATTGGTTCGGCGGAATCAGTTGAAGACGAAAGGCAACCAAACACAAAACGGATAATTTTTTTAAACAATGAGAAAAGCGAAACCTAAAAAAAGGATCGTACTTCCTGATCCTATTTTCGGCGATGTAATGGTTACTAAATTTGTAAACCATTTAATGTATGACGGTAAAAAATCTACCGCATTCACCATTTTCTATTCTGCTCTTGAAAATGTAAAAGGTAAAATGTCTAACGAAGACAAACCAGCGCTTGAAATTTGGAAAAAAGCTTTGGAAAACATCACTCCTCAAGTAGAGGTTAAATCTCGTCGTATCGGTGGTGCTACTTTCCAAGTTCCTACTGAGATTCGTCCCGAAAGAAAAGAATCTATTTCTATGAAAAACTTAATTCAGTACGCTCGTAAAAGAGGCGGTAAAACCATGGTAGACAAACTAGCTGCAGAAATCATGGATGCCTACATCATGCAAGGTGCTGCATTTAAGCGTAAAGAAGATATGCAAAAAATGGCCGAAGCTAACCGTGCATTTGCTCACTTCCGTTTTTAATCAAGAAATAATATACAACAATGGCTAAAGCAGATTTAAAATTTACTAGAAATATTGGTATTATGGCGCACATTGACGCCGGTAAAACCACTACTTCTGAACGTATTTTGTTCTATACTGGTTTGACTCACAAAATCGGTGAGGTACACGATGGTGCTGCTACCATGGACTGGATGGAACAAGAACAAGAACGTGGTATTACCATTACCTCTGCCGCTACTACCACTTTCTGGAAATACAACGATAACAAATATAAAATCAACTTGATTGACACCCCAGGGCACGTTGACTTTACCGTAGAGGTAGAACGTTCTCTTCGTATCTTGGACGGTGCTGTTGCTGCTTTCTGTGCAGTAGGTGGTGTAGAACCTCAATCAGAAACCGTTTGGCGTCAAGCTGATAAATATAGCGTTCCTCGTATCGGTTACGTTAACAAAATGGACCGTTCGGGTGCCGACTTCTACGACGTAGTTCGTCAAGTAAAAGAAGTATTGGGCGCTAACCCAGTAGCTATTCAAATTCCAATCGGTGCCGAAGAAACTTTCAAAGGCGTAGTTGACTTGGTTAAAATGAAAGCTATCGTTTGGAACAACGAAACCATGGGTGCTGACTACTCTGTAGAAGAAATTCCAGCAGACTTGCAAGCAGAAGCCGAAGAATGGCGTGCTAAAATGTTGGATTCTATCGCAGAATTTGACGATGCATTGATGGAAAAATATTTCGAAGATCCAGAAACCATCACCGAAGACGAAATCAAAGTTGCTATCCGTAAAGGTACTTTGAGTATGTCGATGACTCCTATGATTTGCGGTTCTTCGTTCAAAAACAAAGGTGTTCAAACCATGTTGGATGCTGTATGTTCTTACCTTCCTTCTCCATTGGATACCGAAGTAATCGAAGGTCACGCTACCGACGACGAAGAAGTTAAAATTGAACGTCATCCTAGCGAAGACGAACCTTTGTGTGCATTGGCATTTAAGATCGCTACCGACCCTTATGTAGGTCGTTTGTGCTTCTTCCGTGTTTACTCTGGTAAATTGGATGCTGGTTCTTACGTATTCAACTCTCGTTCGGGTAAAAAAGAACGTATCTCGCGTATCTTCCAAATGCACTCAAACAAACAAAACCCTGTAGATTGCATCTCAGCTGGTGATATTGGTGCAGGTGTAGGTTTCAAAGATATCCGTCCTGGTGATACTTTGTGTAGCGAAGATGCTCCAATGACTTTGGAATCTATCGATTTCCCAGATCCAGTGATTGGTATCGCTATCGAGCCTAAAACTCAAAAAGACATCGATAAATTGGGTAACGGTTTGGCTAAATTGGCCGAAGAAGACCCAACCTTTACCGTACGTACCGACGAACAATCGGGTCAAACCATCATTAGCGGTATGGGTGAGTTGCACTTGGAAATCATTATCGACCGTCTAAAACGTGAATTTAAAGTAGAATGTAACCAA
>JAGCMZ010000184.1 GCA_017646225.1 Paludibacteraceae bacterium
CGAAATCAAAAAAACAACAACTAAACATAAAAAAACATGGGAAGAGCATTAGAATACCGCAAAGCTACCAAAATGAAACGCTGGGGCAACATGGCTCGCGTTTTTACCAAATTAGGCAAACAAATTACCATCGCTGTACGCGAAGCAGGCAGCGATCCAAACGGCAACCCTCGTTTGCGCATGTTGATGCAACAAGCTAAAAAAGAAAACATGCCCAAAGAAAACGTAGAACGTGCCATCAAAAAAGCATTCTCTAAAGACGAAGGCAACTACAAAGAAATCAACTACGAAGGATACGGTCCTCACGGTATCGCTATCTTTGTTGAAACCGCTACCGATAACAACATGCGTACCATAGCCAACGTACGTAGTTACTTTACCAAAGCAGGTGGCTCGTTGGGTACCAGCGGTTGCTTGCAATTCTTGTTCGACCACAAATGCGTGTTCTCTATTGTTCCTAAAGAAGGCGTAGAATTGGAAGAACTAGAATTGGAATTGATTGACTTTGGTGTAGAAGAATTGGAACAAGACGAAGAAGGCAACATCGTATTCTACGGCGATTTCCAATCGTACTCGGCTATTCAAAAATACCTAGAAGACAACAACTTCGAAATCAACAGCGCCGAATTTGAACGCGTTCCTAACGATTACAAAACCGTAACCGAAGAGCAACGTGCTTCTATTCAAAAATTGTTGGATCGTATTGAAGAAGACGAAGACGTACAAAACGTTTACCACAATATGGCAGCAGAATAAGTAGCCATTATTTCTTTACCCTAACCTCATTTTTGGCAATAAAGTCTTTCCAATTTTTGTAAGGCTTGTCAGAAATGGGGTTTTTCTTTTGTAAAAAGTGACAATAAGCAGCCGCCAAGGCATCGGTAGCATCTAATTTTAGGTTTAATTCATCAAGCGGAATTTTCAAGAACCTACGTAGCATATCGGCTACTTGCTCTTTAGACGATGCACCATTACCCGTAATGGCCATCTTTATCTTTAAAGTGCTGTATTCGTCTACGGTAAGGCCAGCACGCATGGCTGCAGCAATGGCTACCCCCTGTGCCCTACCCAACTTAAGCATCGACTGCACGTTTTTACCAAAAAAGGGCGATTCAATGGCCAATTCGTTTGGTTGATAACGCTCAATCAAGGTAGTTATAACATCGAACACCTTGCGCAATTTTTCGTAGTGGGTTTTGCAATCCTTAAACTGCACGCAACCCAAATCGACCAATTCTACTTGCGATATGCCTTGGTATCTCAGCACACCAAAGCCCATTACCGTAGTACCAGGGTCAATGCCTAAAATGGTGTATGTAGCAGCTGTTTTCATTACACATCCAAGCGTGCATCGGCACCCCACATTAGTTTTTCGCGCAAGGTTTGAAAGTAAGTATGTCCGTTGCGTTTGGCCACTTTTACACTGTAATCGGCCTTTTTCAACACCAAATGCAAACCACTTTTACACACCACCGATCGGCCATCTACGGCAATCAAGAAATGGTTATTGCGGCTTTCCACGTCCAAATCAATTTGCCAATGATCGGGCACAATAACAGGACGTAAATTCAAACTATGAGGAGCCACGGGCGATACCACAAAACTACTGCTTTGAGGCATCACAATAGAAGCGCCTACACTCAAGGCGTAAGCAGTAGAACCCGTAGGGGTAGAAATCAACAAACCATCTGCACGATAGGTACATAAATATTGCCCGTTTAGCGAGGTGTGTACCTTAATCATGGACGATGTATCTTGCTTTAACACCGCCACTTCGTTTAGCGCAATGGTATCTCCATCGGGCAAAACATCGGGAGCTTTTACTTCTAGCAACGAGCGTTCTTCTACATTAAAACCCTCTGCCATAATTTCGTCGATAGCGGCCGAAATTTCGTCGCCTTTTACATCGACCAAAAAGCCCAAATTGCCTAAATTGATACCCAAAATAGGGATACCTGCACTTCCTACTCGTTTAGCAGTTTTCAGAAAAGTACCATCGCCGCCCAAGCTCAAAGCCAAATCGACGGCAAAACTATCGCCCTTTTGAACCACCTGATAGGCAGCGGGCAAATAGGCATGGTTGCTGCGTAAAAATTGCTCCATACGCACATCCAAAAGGATGGAAACTTGGTGTTTTTCCAAGCATTTCAACAATTCGGTCGATGCCTTGGCAAAACCTTGTTTGTGGACGCTACCAAATACAGCAACTTTCTGAATATGTGGATAATTTTCTGCCATAAAATAGGAGTTTATCAACAATAAATGATTAACTTTGTTCGTTTTTACTGCAAAGTAAATTATTTTTTATGAAAA
>JAGCMZ010000022.1 GCA_017646225.1 Paludibacteraceae bacterium
AAAGTTACAACTTGCTTTCGGAACAATTTAATGTGGGAATGAAAAACACCGTCGAACTGTTGAGTGGCCAAAACGACTTGTTGGCAGCGCAATTGCAGTTGGCACAAAGCCGTTACCAAGCCGTTATTAGCATTCAATTGCTCAATATTTTACAAGACAAAGAAATTGTTGTAGGAAATTATTAAAACATACATACTATGAGAACAAAACACATAGGACTATTCTTGCTGCTACTGGCAGGTGCATCGTGCCAAAAGGAAAAAACCTTTACAGACACATTTAAGACGGCCGTTGTAGAAAAAGGCAACATTGTAAACACCGTTACCTCTACTGGCACCGTAGAACCCGTTAATAGCGTAGACGTAGGAACCCAAGTATCAGGTATCATCGATAAAATTTACGTTGATTACAACAGCGAGGTAAAAGCGGGCCAAGTAATTGCTGAATTGGACAAAACTACCCTAGAGGCAGATTTGCGTTCTGCTCAAGCCAACTTAGCATCGAGCAAAGCCGAGTTAACCTACCAAAAAGCCAACTACGACCGTATTAAATCGTTGTACGAACGCCAAGTTATTAGCGATGTTGAAATGGAGCAAGCTCAATACCAATACGACAAAGCAAAAGCAGCATACGACAAGGTACAAGCCGATATGAGTCGTGTTAAAAAGAATTTGGATTACGCCACCATTTACTCGCCCATTAGCGGCGTGGTATTGTACAAGGCGGTAGAAGAAGGGCAAACCGTTGCTTCGAGCTTTAACACTCCTACCCTGTTTACCATTGCTCAAGACTTGCGCAAAATGCGTGTTATTGCCAACATTGACGAAGCCGACATAGGCATGGTAAAAGAAGGACAACTGGTTACTTTTACTGTCGATGCTTACCCCAACGATATTTTCAACGGCAAGGTAAGTCAGGTACGTTTGCAAGCTACCACCACATCGAACGTAGTAACGTACGAAGTGGTAATTGATGCTCCCAACGAAGATTTGAAACTCAAACCCGGGCTTACAGCCAACATTACCATCATTACCGAAGCGGCCAACGATGTGCTAATGGTACCTGTCAAGGCTTTATCGTTCAAACCCACCTTGCCCGAAAAACCCGACATGCCACAACCACCTGTTGCGCAAGAACAACCCAATAGTATAGCAAGCAAACGTCCTGCACTACAAGCAAACGAAAAAATTATCTTTATCAAAGATGCCCAAGGCATGCATCCACAAAAGGTAGAAATTGGCATGACCAACGGCATTTATACCGAAATTAAAGACGGGTTGGCACTTGGCGACACCATTGTTACCGATCAAATAGCCGAGATAGACCTACCTGCGCCTGCAGGCAAGATGGGAGGCAGTCCATTTATGCCACAACCTCCCGGTCGTAACCGTAAAAGATAAGAAACCATGAGCAAAAAGACCATTATAGAGATCAACCAATTGGTGCGCAATTTCCAAGTGGGCGACGAAACGGTACATGCGCTTAGAAAGGTTTCATTTGCCATTCACGAAGGCGAGTTTGTTACCATCATGGGCACCAGCGGTTCGGGCAAATCTACTTTGCTCAACATTTTAGGATGCTTGGACACCCCTACCGAAGGCGAATACCTATTGGACGGCGAATCGGTTTCTAAAATGAGCAAAGACCAACGCGCCGAATACCGCAACCGTAAAATTGGTTTTATTTTTCAGTCGTACAACCTGCTATCGCGTACCACGGCATTAGACAATGTAGCCCTACCCTTGCTGTACAACGGCCACATTGGCAAAACCGAGCGCATCGAACGTGCCAAACAAGCCCTTATTGATGTGGGATTGGAAAACAGAATGTACCATTTCTCCAATCAAATGTCGGGGGGTCAGCAACAACGGGTAGCCATTGCTCGTGCATTGGTTAACAACCCTGTTATTATCTTGGCAGACGAGGCAACGGGTAACCTTGACACCCGCACCTCTTTCGAGATTTTGAGTTTGTTCCAAGCGTTGCACAAGGCTGGCAAAACCATCATTTTTGTAACGCACAACCCAGAACTATCGCAATACAGCAGTCGCACCATTTTATTGCGCGACGGACAAATCATCAGCGATACACGCAACGAGCAACCGTTATCGGCTGCCGACACCTTAGCAACCTTACCCAAAACAGATTTGTAATGAATTATTGGAATTTATTTTATATTGCCCTACGTGCTATTTTGAGCAACAAAATGCGCACCTTTTTAACCATGTTGGGGATGATTATTGGCGTATCGTCGGTAATTACCATGCTGGCCATTGGACAAGGTTCAAAACGCAGTATTCGTGAGCAAATCTCTGAAATGGGTTCAAACATGGTGATGATATATCCCAACCGTGGCATGATGGGCGGTGTGCGCATGAGTGGCGCCGACATGCAAGTACTCAAAATCAAAGACCTAGAAGATTTGCAAAACGAATGCCCACACATCAGCGCAATTACGCCACAAGTAAATAGCAGCGGGCAACTGATCAATGGCACCAAAAATGCCCCTTCTACCGTATACGGGGTAAACGAGGATTACTTAACCATTCGTCAATACAAGGTAGACAAAGGCAGTTTCTTCTCGAACGAACACGTAAAAACCTATGCCAAAGTAGCGGTAATTGGCACTACAGTAGCCAACAACTTATTTGCCGAGGGCGAAGACCCTATAGGAAAGGTTATTCGATTCAACAAGATACCCATTACCATTGTAGGTGTACTTGCCTCTAAGGGTAGCAACAGCATGGGACAAGACCAAGACGACATTGTACTCATGCCTTATACAACCGTACAAAAACGCATTCTGGCACAAACACACTTTCAGAGCATTGTAGCATCGGCTACATCCGAAGATGAAACCGAGTTGGCTGTTGAAGAAATCAGTACGGTATTGCGCCGCAACCACCAAATTAGTGCCTATCAAGAAGACGATTTTGACATTCGTTCGCAAGAAGAATTGGTATCGACCCTTAGCTCTACTACCGATATGATGACGGTACTGTTGGCATGCATTGCTGGCATCTCGCTTTTGGTAGGTGGCATTGGTATTATGAACATTATGTTTGTGTCGGTTACCGAACGTACCAAAGAAATTGGTTTGCGCATGTCTATTGGGGCAAAAGAAAGGCACATCATGCTACAATTCTTAATTGAGGCGGTGATGATTAGTATATCGGGCGGTATCATTGGCGTATTATTCGGACTCCTTGCCTCTTATTTAGTAAGTTTCTTGGCAGGATGGCCAGTATATGTTCAAGCCTGGTCGGTAGCCTTGTCGTTTGCGGTTTGTACTACGGCAGGTATTTTCTTTGGATGGTACCCTGCTCGCAAAGCAGCACGCCTAGACCCCATCGAAGCAATTAGGTATGAATAATACTTGCGCTACTTAATTTATTTTGTATTTTTGCAACATGAACATGAAACATTTTATAACCACCGCAATTTGCCTATTTATGGTAGGGTTCGCATGGGGACAAACGGGTTCTGTGCACCTACACCACGATACCCAGTTGGACAAACTTCTTTTCCAAGAAAAAGGGAAAAATGTTCAGGGCAACAACAATGCCATTGTATCAACTGGATACCGCATCCAAGTCTACTCTAGCAATGCAGCCAAAAAGGCAAAAGAAAACGCTTTCAATTTAAAGAAAAAACTGAAACAAGCGTTCCCCGAACACCATATTTACGTAGAATACCAAGCTCCATTTTGGAAAGTACGTTTGGGCGATTTTACACACTATACCGATGCGGTCATCTGCAGCAATCAATTAAAGGAAGCATACCCTAAATTGGCTGGCGAG
>JAGCMZ010000185.1 GCA_017646225.1 Paludibacteraceae bacterium
ATGTGAACTCGCTTTGCTCAAACAACACATTTTGCTTAACGTTTTTGCACATAAAAATCTCTTTCCGACCTCCACCAAATGTCGTCAGATTGAATCGCCTCAACGCCTCAACGCCTAAACGACTCAACGATTAGTCGATTCACCGATTCACCGATTAGTCAATAATTTTATCAACAAAGTTTGCTTTTATCTGTATAATAGTGTATATTTGTACGTTTGTATACCTTAAGTGGTGCTTATGTTAAAAAATTACTTTGCAGCATTTACGCTTATTTTTATCATTCTCTTGCCATCGTGTGTTACGCCACGTAAAACCCGCTATTTGCAAGAGCCAGATAAATACGTGCCTGCTTATCCAGAATACCATACACCTGCCGATTACGAGGTGATGAAAAGCGACGAATTAAACATTCGCGTTATTACCCTCGACCCTGAATCGCGCAAAATCTTTAATAGTTCTTCTGAATCTTCCTCTTCTTCGCTAGCATCGGCGTATAAAGGGTTGTATACCTATACCGTGTACGAAGACGGTACCATCGATTTTCCTTATATCGGTGCCATTCCTGTAGCAGGCAAAACTACCCGTCAAATTAAAAAAGACATCGAAGAAAAATTACGTGAATACGTAAAAGATTGTTCGGTAGAGGTGCGTTTGGTCAATGCGTACTTTAACTTGCTTACCGAGGGCAGTGCATCGCGCCATGCGCTAACCAAAGAAAAAATGACCATCTTCGAAGCCTTGGCAGTAGGGGGCGATTTGAGCAAGTATGCAGACCGACAACACGTAAAAGTGTTGCGCCAATTGCCTACGGGCGAAACCGAAATCAAAGAATTCGATATTCGTAGCCAAGACATTTTGGGTAGCGAATACTATTATATCCAACCCAACGATATTATTTACGTGAAGGCCTTTAATGGTTAGTTTTTCCGTGTAGACTCGTTCTTAACGGCTATTGGTATTACGTCAACTACTATATCGTTTGGGCTACTTATTTGGTCAATTGTAAACTTATGCACAGGATTAGCAAACGGAACCGCTCAATAAAACATTGCGTTGTAGCAGTGCTTTTGCTTTTGTTGGGAACCTCTTGTATTACCAACAAAAGCATGACCTATTTGCAAACAGACGATAAATTGCCCCAATATGCCAAAGCGCCTTATACTTATTACCGCATTCAAAAGAACGACGAATTGGTAATTCGTTTGCTAAGCTTGAACGAGGAGGCAACGGCCATCTTTAATTTGGGAACCACTGGAAGTACGCAAGCAACGGGTTATACCTATCGTGTGTACGATGATGGCACCATCGACATTCCTTTTGTAGAGGCGATACCCGTAGCAGGGCTTACTGTGCGCGAGGCATCTAAGGTGATAGAAGAAAGATTGAAAGATTTTGTTCCCGATGCCATGGTAAAAGTGGCGTTGGCCAACGATAAATTTTACATGCTGGGTGTTTCTGGCAAAGGAGCATTCCCCTTGTACAAAGAAAAACTCAACATCTTTCAAGCCTTGGCACTTACTGGCCAAATGGCTAATAATGCAGATCGCAAGCGTGTGCGTCTAATTCGCCCCAATCCCGAGGGTGGACGCCCCATTGTAAAACAATACGATTTGCGTACCATAACCATTATCGATTCCGAATATTACTACGTACAACCCAACGATGTGTTGTATTTAGGCCCTATCAAAGGCGATTTTTGGAAAATCGAAAACTATAGCGCAGCAATTGGCACACTTTCTACCTCGCTTAACTTTTTGGTAACGGTAGTTAATTTAGGATTCTCATTTAGATAACAAGATATGGAACAAACCAACTATACAAACCCCGAACAATTCTCAGAAGAAAGCGAAGGCTCTTCTTTTGATTATCGTACATGGATTATTCGCATACTAAAAGGCTGGTATTTCTTTGTGATATCGCTTATTGTATGCATGGGTATTGCGTATTTGCAAAACCGCAGTTGGAAACCCATTTATAAAACCAATGCCTTGGTTATTATTGAAGATAGCAAGGGTTATTTGGGTTCGCAAGCCATGTTGTTGCAAGGATTCGGTGCCGAAAAAGCCTACCGTAATGTGAACAACCAGGTGATTATGTTTGGTTCGCACGATATCATTGAGCGTACCGTAAAGAAAATGCCCGACTTGTTGGTAGATTACTACACCTTGGGTCGTTTCCGTCAAACCAGCTTGTACAAGCAAGCCCCCATTGCCATTACTACTACCTACGTATCGCCCACAGCGTACGAGCGTAAATTCGTTATCAATGATTTGGGCAATGATACGTACGAAATTACGGCCGAAGAAA
The DNA here is from genome assembly GCA_017646225.1 of Paludibacteraceae bacterium. Taxonomy (GTDB): domain Bacteria; phylum Bacteroidota; class Bacteroidia; order Bacteroidales; family Paludibacteraceae; genus Enterocola. The sequence goes on from JAGCMZ010000185.1 coordinate 2,309, forward strand.
CCGATACCCAATCGGAATTTACCTGCCAAGGTACCTACGGTCAGCCCATCGAAACCTCGCAATTCTTTTTAACCATCAACAAATCGGAATTGTACCGTGAACAATTCTCCATTGGTTTTACTTTGCACACGCTCGAAACCGTGGTGATGCAATATTCTGGTCGCCTTTCGTTTGAATTCTTGATG
>JAGCMZ010000186.1 GCA_017646225.1 Paludibacteraceae bacterium
AACCGGTTTGGCATGGACATCGGTAGGTGGCGAAATTTTAGAAATCGAAACCAGTTTAAGCAAGGGCAAAGGCGACAAGCTAACCCTTACCGGTAACTTGGGCGATGTGATGAAAGAATCGGCTACCCTTGGATTGGAATACATCCGTGCACACCAAACACAGTTGGGCGTTGCTCCCGATTTCTTTGAAACCCACAACATTCACATACACGTACCCGAGGGTGCCATACCAAAAGATGGTCCATCGGCAGGTATTACCATCGCTACCAGTTTGCTATCGGCTATTACTGGCCGCAAGGTGCGCAAAAACTTGGCCATGACGGGCGAAATCACCCTACACGGCAAAGTATTACCCGTGGGCGGCATCAAAGAAAAAATTTTGGCAGCCAAACGTGCAGGGGTTACCGACATTATGCTTTGCTACCAGAACCGCAAAAACATAGACGAAATTAAAGACATCTACCTAAAAGGACTTACTTTCCACTACGTAAAAAATGTGGAAGAGGTGTGGGCTTTTGCGTTAAAATAATTTGAACTTTAGACGCTCTACATATACGCTATTATTTGTGCTATTCTCGGTGGTGGGAATGGCACAAATTAATACGCAACGCCTTATAGACATAGGCCGTAATGCGCTGTACTTTGAAGATTACGTAGTTGCTATTCAGTACTTTAACCAAGTAATCAAGGCAAAACCCCACCTTACCGATCCTTACCTTTACAGGGCTTACGCCAAACTTAATTTAGAAGATTATAGGGGCGCCATAGAAGACTGCAATGAGGCGCTCGATATCAATCCTTTTTTACCCAAAGTTTACTATTGTCGTGGTTATGCCTATCGACAAATTGGCGAATTGGAAAAATCGACCGAAGATTTAAAAAAATCGCTCGAGTTTGAACCTAACAACATCAATACCACCAATTTGTGGATAGAGAACTTAATTCGTTTGGAGCAAACAAACGAGGCTTTGAGTGTATGCGATTCGCTCCTTAAAGAATACCCCCGATACACAGATGGGTATTTATTAAGGGCGCAAATTCAACTGCAAAAATCCGATACCCTGCAAGCGGTAGCCAACTTGGACACCGCCATTCTGTACAACAAAAGTGCCGACTTGGCCTACGCCTTGCGTGGCATGATTCGTTACGAATTGGGAGAGAATGAAAGCGGACTTTCCGACCTTGACAAGGCCATTAACCTAAATGCCTATCGTTCTGATTACTACGGCAACCGCGCCATCATCAAGATGAAAATGAACAACTTACGGGGGGCCATGAACGATTTTGACACCGCTATTGACATTGACAACAAAAATGCACTATCGTATTTTAACCGTGGGTTGTTGCGTGCCAATGTGGGCGATGACAACCGTGCCATTGACGATTTTAGCACCTGTTTGGCATTAGACCCCAACAACTACAACGCTTACATGCAACGTGCCATTTTGAGTGCACAAGTAGGCGACTACAAGGGGGCAATAAACGATTACACCATCATTTTGCAGCAATACCCCGATTTTATTCCTGCTTACTATGGCCGAAGCGCTGCCAAACGCAAAATACGCGACAAAATAGGAGCCGACAAAGACGAGTACCTTGCCATGCAAATTGAGCAAGACATTCGCAGTGGCAAACGTGCGCCCAAAACATCTAGAGAAATAGCGCTTGAACCCAATGCGCAAGCTCGTGCCATTGTGCACCAACTCAATGCACAGAAAAAAGACCGTTACGACAGCGACATCCGTGGACAGGTACAAGACAAGGACGTTGCCATTGCTCCACTCTCTAATTTTATTATTGGCACGCCCAATCCAGATAATCAAATTAAGCGCCAATCGTTGTACAATGCCCAGTTAGACAATTACAACCAACTAACGGGTAGCGATTTGGAATTCTGCACGGTGCAAAAAGCCAAAATGGCCACCGATGTAAATACGTACTTTAGCACCATAGATAGCTGCACCGAGCAACTACGCACCAATCCTACCCACCAACGTACGCTAATGCTACGTGCATATTGCTTAACACAGGTAGAAGATTTTAGCAGTGCTATAGCCGACTTTGACCTGCTTATTAAGCACTACCCTGCCAACGTATTGGCTTACTTTAATCGTGCCAATGCCCGCATCAGAGAGGCCGAAACCTCAAAAGACGGACTTACCCAAGCCACCTGCATGCTAGCCATTAACGATTTGTATATGGCCTTGCAGTTAGACCCCAAACTGATTTATGCGGTGTACAACATCGGTTACATTCATATTCTACAAAAAAAATACACCGATGCCATTACCTTTTTTACGCAATGCATTGACACCTACCCCGATTTTGCAGAAGCCTACTACAACCGTGGCCTAATTTACATCTACCAAGGCAACAAAGAGCAAGGTCGTAAAGACCTAAGCAAAGCAGGCGAACTAGGCATCCACGAAGCGTACAATATTATTAAGCGCTACGCTTACTGAAAATAGTTGAGATTTGATAAAGGAGAAAGGAGAAATTTTATTATCTTTG
>JAGCMZ010000187.1 GCA_017646225.1 Paludibacteraceae bacterium
AATGGAACCAATGGACGCAATTCGGGTGGAATCACAGGAACCACATTTACAATCATCCATTCGGGTTTGTTGCGGTTTTTCGATGCACGGAACGATTCGATAACTTGCAAGCGTTTCAACGCTTCAGTTTTACGTTGTTGTGCACCATCGCTGTTTGCTTTGTCGCGCAATTCGTACGATAGGCTATCCAAATCCAAACGATTTAGCATGTCTTGAACGGCTTCAGCACCCATTTTGGCGATAAACTTGTTAGGATCGGTATCTTCTAACAAATAGTTTTCGCGTGGAAGCGAATCCATGATGTCCAAGTATTCTTCTTCGGTAAGCAAGTCACCTGCAGCCAAGTCGGTACGGATACCGGGTTGGATAATGATGTAACGTTCGTAGTAGATAATAGAATCTAGTTTTTTGGTAGGCAAGCCCAACAAATAACCAATTTTATTAGGTAACGAACGGAAATACCAGATATGAGCAACAGGAACTACCAATTTGATGTGTCCCATGCGTTCACGACGAACTTTCTTTTCGGTTACTTCAACACCACAACGGTCGCAAGTAATGCCTTTGTAACGAATGCTACGGTATTTACCGCAATGACATTCGTAATCTTTGGTAGGACCAAAAATACGTTCGCAGAACAAACCATCGCGTTCGGGTTTATACGTACGGTAGTTGATGGTTTCTGGTTTTAGCACTTCACCGCTTGATTGCTCCAAAATTTATTCTGGAGAATCCAAGCAGATTGTGATTTTGCTAAAATTATTTTTTTGTTTATTATCAGTTCTAAATGCCATAATTCCTGTCTTTTACTCTAAGTTGATGCTAAGAACTAAACCACGTAATTCGTGTAGTAATACATTCAGTGATTCTGGGATGCCTGGTTGTGGCATAGGATCGCCTTTAACAATTGCTTCGTATGCTTTAGCACGTCCCATTACGTCGTCAGACTTAATGGTAAGAATTTCTTGTAGGATGTGCGAAGCACCAAATGCTTCCAATGCCCAAACCTCCATCTCACCAAAACGTTGACCACCAAAGTTGGCTTTACCACCCAAAGGTTGTTGTGTAATAAGTGAGTAAGGACCGATTGAACGAGCGTGCATTTTGTCTTCAACCATGTGACCCAATTTCAACATATAGATAACACCTACAGTTGCAGGTTGGTCAAAGCGTTCGCCAGTACCACCGTCGTATAGGTAAGTTTTACCGTAACGTGGAATACCTGCTTTGTCTGTCCATTGGTTCAAATCGTCTAGGGTAGCACCGTCAAAGATAGGCGTTGCAAATTTAACACCTAGTTCTTTGCCTGCCCATCCCAATACGGTTTCAAAGATTTGACCCAAGTTCATACGAGAAGGCACACCTAGTGGGTTCAATACGATATCTACTGGAGTACCGTCTGCCAAGAAAGGCATATCTTCTTGACGTACAATACGCGATACAATACCTTTGTTACCGTGGCGACCTGCCATCTTATCACCTACGCGGATTTTACGTTTTTTAGCTACGTATACTTTAGCCAATTGGATGGTGCCAGGAGGCAATTCGTCACCAATAGATAAGTTGTAGCGTTTACGTTGCAATTGAGCTTGCATTTCTTTGTATTTGCGCAAGTAGTTAAGGATTACGTCGCGAATCATATCGTTTTTATGATTGTCGGTAGTCCATTTGCTAGCTTGAACAGTGGTATAATCAATTTCGGCCAATTGTTTTTGGCTAAATTTGTTACCTTTTGCAATTAAATCAGCGCCCAAGAAATCTTTCACACCTTGCGATGTTTTGCCATTAGTAAGATCCATCAATTTTTCTACCAAAACAGCTTTTAGTTTTGCTGCTTCGTCTTCAAATTGAGCATCCAAGGCTTGCATTTGTGCTTTTTCTTCGGTTTTCTCTTTTTTGGTTTTTTGAGCTTTTGAGAACAAGCGTTTGCCAATTACTACACCACGAAGCGATGGATTTGCTTTCAACGAAGCATCTTTTACATCACCAGCT
>JAGCMZ010000188.1 GCA_017646225.1 Paludibacteraceae bacterium
GCCATGTATGGTAAAACAGTCTATCTTTGGGCCTTTAGTAAATATCGTTGTATCATCAATATGGTATATCTTTTTTCGTAAATTACCCTATTTATTGGCGTTTTTGTAAAAAAATCGACTGTAACAATTATCTCTGGTCTTATCATAGCAGCCATTTCTATTTATCAAATAATTCCTATTGTGGCCGATGGTAAAATCTCGTTTTTTGACCCATCGCTCTTTCAATATTTAACCCTAATAGGCTTGGGAATGTTGTTTGCTGCTGTTGGGAATAAATAAAATATAACAATCTCATTACAAATTATATCTAAAACGCCTTTGTAGGTGTTAATTAGTAGATTTTTTACGCAAGTTGCTAAAAAATCACTAACTTTGTTGTTCAATATTAACGTAAACTATAAATAAAATATTATGGCAAAAATTAAAGGCGCAGTAAGTGTGAACGTAGAGCGTTGCAAAGGATGCGAATTGTGCGTTGTAGCCTGCCCTACTCACGTTTTAGCAATGTCTAAACAAGTAAATGCCAAAGGTTATCGTTATGCTATGATGGCAAACGAAGATGCTTGCATTGGTTGTGCAAGTTGTGGCATTGTATGTCCTGATGGATGTATTTCAGTGTATAAAGTAAAAATTGATTAAGATATGGAAGAAGTAAGACTAATGAAAGGCAACGAAGCCTTGGCCGAAGCTGCTATCCGTTGTGGTTGCGATGGTTATTTTGGCTATCCTATTACTCCACAATCGGAAGTAATGGAAACCCTTATGCTACTAAAACCATGGGAAACCACTGGCATGGTAGTGATGCAAGCTGAAAGCGAAGTTGCTTCAATCAATATGGTATATGCTGGTGCTGGTTGTGGTAAAAAAGTAATGACTTCTACCTCGAGCCCTGGTTTTAGCTTGATGCAAGAAGGTGTGTCGTACATTGCTGGTGCAGATATTCCTGCTTTGGTAGTAAACGTAATGCGTGGTGGTCCTGGTTTGGGTACCATTCAACCATCGCAAGCAGACTATTTCCAAACCGTAAAAGGTGGTGGTCACGGCGACTATCGTCAAATTACCTTGGCACCTGCCAGCGTACAAGAAATGGCCGATTTTGTAAGCCTTGGTTTTGATTTGGCATTCAAATACAACATTCTAAGCGTTATTTTGGCCGATGGTTTGATTGGTCAAATGATGGAAAAAGTGGTATTGCCACCCTACCAAGCGCGTCGTACCAACGAAGAAATTCGCAAAGAATGTCCTTGGGCTTCACTAGGCCGTACCGCCGACAGAAAACGCAACGTTATAACCTCGTTGGAGTTGGAACCTGGACCAATGGAAGCACGTAACTTGGCATTGCAAGAAAAATACCGCACCATCGAAGCAAACGAAGTTCGCTTTGAAAATGTAGGTTGCGACGATGCTGATTACTTGCTAATGGCATTCGGTTCGTCGGCACGTATTTGCCAAAAAGCCATCGAGATTGCTGCCGAACAAGGCATTAAATTAGGTCTTTTGCGTCCTATTACGTTGTGGCCTTTCTGTACCGAAGAAATTCAACGTCAATTATCGCACATCAAAGGTATTTTGTCGGTTGAGTTTAACGCTGGTCAAATGGTAGAAGACGTTAAATTGGCTGTAGAAGGCAAAGTTCCTGTACATCACTTTGGCCGTATGGGCGGTATTGTTCCTACTCCCGAAGAAGTGGTAGAAGCCGTTAAATCAAAATTTAATTTGTAAGATTATGACTGCACAAGATATTATCAAACCCGAAAACTTGGTATATAGCAAACCCAGTTTGTTAAACGACAATACCATGCACTACTGCCCTGGTTGTAGCCACGGTGTAGTTCATAAACTAATTGCCGAAGTAATTGAAGAAATGGGCATTATGGATAAAACCGTAGGTGTATCGCCTGTAGGTTGCGCCGTATTTGCTTACAATTATATTGATATCGACTGGCAAGAAGCTGCTCACGGTCGTGCGCCTGCTATTGCTACCGCTATTAAACGTTTGTTGCCCGAACATTTGGTATTTACCTACCAAGGCGACGGTGACTTGGCTGCTATTGGTACAGCAGAAACCATTCACGCTGTAAACCGTGGCGATAACTTGGCCATGATTTTCATCAACAACGCTATTTACGGTATGACCGGTGGTCAAATGGCTCCTACTACTTTGGAAGGCATGAAAACCGCTACTTGCCCTTACGGTCGCGACCCTCAATTGAACGGTTACCACTTGCCTATTACCAACTTGGTAGCTCAATTGGAAGGTGCTCGTTACGTAACCCGTCAAAGCGTTCACACTGCTGCAGCTGTTCGCAATGCTAAAAAAGCCATTCGCAAAGCATTCGAAAATGCCCTTTGCCCCGAAAAGAAAGGTGCATCGTTTGTAGAAATTGTATCTACTTGCAACAGCGGTTGGAAACTTTCGCCCGAAAAAGCGAACCAATGGATGGTAGAAAACATGTTTAAAGCTTATCCAATTGGCGATTTGAAAAACATCTAAACAAGTTAAAAGTATGAAACACGAAATAATTATTGCAGGTTTTGGTGGTCAAGGTGTACTTTCTATGGGTAAAATTTTGGCTTACTCTGGTTTGATGCAAGGCAAAGAAGTAACTTGGTTGCCTGCTTATGGTCCAGAACAACGTGGTGGTACAGCTAACGTAACCGTTATTATTAGCGACGAACGCATTAGCTCACCTATTTTGAATACCTACGATACCGCTATCATCCTAAACCAACAATCGCTTGATAAATTTGAGTCGAAAGTAAAACCTGGTGGTAACCTAATTTACGATCCATACGGTATCAGCACTGCTCCTACCCGTACCGACATCAATGTGTACACCATCGATGCTATGGATACCGCTTTGGCCATGGGTGCTGCTAAATCGTTCAATATGATTATTTTGGGCGGTTTGCTACAAATTTGCCCCATTGTAGATTTGGAATACGTTATGTTAGGATTGAAAAAATCACTTCCCGAACGTCACCATCACTTGCTACCTCAAAACGAGGCGGCGATTAAGAAGGGTATGGAAATCATTACCAAGAAAGATTGATTTTAAAGGGCGATTTTCAGAAATCCCCTCTTTAAAATACAATCTTCATTGAGCATACAAACTCCGATGAATTGATATAAAAAAACGATGCAATTAATTTGCATCGTTTTTTTTATTTCGATTCACCGATTAGTCGTTGCGAAGCAACTACAGTCTTATCACCCCGCTACCATAGCAAATGCGATGATCGGTATCGTAGATGACGCCGTATTGGCCAGGAGCGATGCCCTGGATTTTTTCTTCCGATTTAATCAGGTACGAATTGCCGTCTTTGTACAATTTACCAGGCGTAAACTCGGGCGTATGGCGAATTTTAAAGGTAATGTCTACGGGTTCGGTGATGTTGCCCCATGGGTCTTCGGTAATAAAGTTGAAGTCGTCCAAGGGCACTTCTTTGCCGTATTGAGTCTCCACATCGTAACCTTGCGATACGTACACCACGTTTTCTTGGGCATTTTTAGCCACCACGTACCATGGCCCACCGCTCAAGCCCAAACCCTTGCGTTGTCCAATGGTATGGAACCAAAA
>JAGCMZ010000189.1 GCA_017646225.1 Paludibacteraceae bacterium
TAAGCGAATAAGTGCCAGGCAAATCAAAAATGTTTAGACGATAGCCTTTGTAGTCGATGTTGCCTTCTTTGGCATCGACCGTTACACCCGTGTAGTTGCCTACATGTTCGTGTTTGCCCGATGCAATGTTGAAAAGGGATGTTTTACCTGCGTTGGGATTGCCTACCAAGGCGATGTTGATGGTATTGCCTTTGTTTTTGGCAATGGTAACGATGTCGTTGTCTTGAATGGCACTATATTGGTCGGATTTGATGGTGGCATCTTTCTGGTTCATGCCTACTACCTCAATTAAGGCCGCTTCGTTTCTTCGTAACGAAACTTCGTAATCCATTACTTTGTAGTTAATGGGGTCTTTAAGGGGTGCTCCCATTAAGACTTCTACCTTTTGGCCCCTAACAAAGCCCATCTCAATGATACGTTTGCGGAATTTTCCCGTACCATGTACTTTGGATATAATGGCGTTTTCGCCTGTTTTTAAGTCGGATAAATACATAATTCAAAGGTCAAAATTACGTTATTTCTGTTTAGAATCCTAATTTTAGAACGATAATGTATAGCCAATACCTATTAAGTGAAAGTAACTATCTGGTGTGTGAGAGAATTCATAGTACAATCCCAAGGTATTGTGCTGGTTTACAGACCAATCTAGCCCTGCTCTGTAGCATAATTCGTCGTACCAAGATGCGGGTGCAGCCTCTAATGGATTGGTCATTTCGACGTAGGCATAGGGCGATAAAGGCGTTTCTGGAATGGCATATGCTAGGGTTAGTTTAGAAACTAAATGCCATAAATAGGCATTTTCGGGTACTGCGTACGTCATTTGGCCTGTTTCTTGGAGTGATATCGAAAAATCGCCTAAACTAACTTGGGCATGGCCGATAGTTTTAGTACGTGCTCCATGCAGGTGGCGTTGGCGTATAAAAATTCGTAGGCCGCTTCTAGTGCAATGTTAGGATGTGGTGTGTAAGCCGCTCCTATAACCGTATTACAAGCATCAAACAAACCGTTTTCTGGGGTTAAAAAGTTGGCAAAAGTAAGTTCTTCGCCTAAAAATAAGGTAACTTCTTCTGCGGGTGTGTAGGTAACGTAAACATCTAGTTCGCCGCCCATGTTGGTTTCTTTGGCATTGTTTGCCCATGCCATACAAACCGAGATGGTAAACAGTAACGAAAATAAGAATACTTTTTTCATTGTCTTTTGTTGATTGAATTATCGGATGCAAAGATAGTGGTGTCTTGCCCCTTGTGTCAATCCCCAAATTTAGGTATTCCTATTGTTGGAGGATGTAATTAGAATGGAAGAGTGGATTAATCTACACCTGTGTATTGGCGGTAGATGGTGTTGTATTCTTTGCTTTCAAGGTAGACCGAAAGCCATGCATTGATACTATCGCATAAAATAGGAGTATTAGGGTTGAGCGCCCACGAATAGTTTTGCGTAAAACTAATGGCAGTGCTCATGTCAAGGTCTTTGAATTCAGGTTTTTTGAGTAGTACCCTGGCCACAAATTCATCGCAAACAGCATAGTTGATGTGACGTTCTACCAACATGTTCAATAAGTCGGTAGGTACGGCATTGGGTATTTCCTTGGTATAAATGCTATCGCCAATTTCGGACGATAAATTATTGAGTCGTTGGCGATAAAAAGCGCCAGGGAGAATGTACACTTCTTGGTTGGCTAATTCCAATTGATTGCGAATAAAGCGGATGCTATCGTTCTTATTCTCTTTGCGCTGAACAAGCATTTGTCGACTGGTAAAAACAGGAATGGTATAGCTGATTTTTTGGCGCATTTGGTTGTAAATGGGAATGTGCCAGGCCAATAAATCTACCTTGTTTTGCAACAGCGAGTCGATGGCTGCCGATAGATTGGGCTCGTTGATAAATTCAACATGATCGATGCCGTGGTCTTTGGCAAATTGCTTGATCATAAGTGCTTGTAGCCCTGCAATGCTGTCTATATCGACCACTTGGTAACTCATGGAATTGGGTTCAACAATGACCCTTATTTTGTTTTTTTGTTGAATAAGGGCGTAGTCGGTTTTGCGTTGGTAGGAATGAGCAAATAGGGCGAACGAAAGCAAAATAAAGGCAATAACGATGCATCCCCCTCCAATGAAGAGGTGTTTGCGTTTGGCCATTTTCTTTTCTATTTCGTTCATAGGCATTAGTCGTAGAAGTTCCAAGATAAACCGCATTTAATCATACCTGGATTAAGTGGGTAATGGGGTACCGAATAGTAGGTAGGAGTCATGAACGTTTGCGATAGGTTGTAGTACATGACAAAGAATCGAAACTGCTTGAGGTGTAGGTTGAGGTACACATTCATGAGTGGATAATTGCCTACTAAGGTGGTATTCTGTAAATGAAATTGTCCTGTTGCGGGCATGTATGCATTGGCATAATATGCCGTGTTGTAGCGGCAGTCTACCCCCAATTGGAACGTTAGCAATTGTTTAAAGAACTTGGTTTTGAGGTAGAAATTGCTGTAAGCCGAGATAAGGGGCAAAGGCAAAATGTCGGGTTGAGAACTGTATTGTACCGATACCTGGTTATCCCAATGCAACCACCAAACCGATAGGTTTAGTTTTACGTCGGCACTGATAATTTGTATAAAATGTTCGGTATCTTGTGCGGGAAGGGCATTGTGGTCGAAATAGATGTAATTTTTTAACCCTTGCCATCCTGCTCCAATACTGAAATCGCAATATTTGTAAGGGATGCCTATTTTGCCGTAAGCACGTGCCGACCAAATGTTGTCAAAACGATTCTCCCAAATAAAGTGGTTGGAGTAATAATGCTCTGTAAAATAGCTGGGGTTGGTGCTTTTAATATGGCCCTCGGCGTTGAGGTACATACGTAGATTGTCTTTTTTGCTGATGTTCCACGACGAATTAAAATCGCCCGTTACATCGAAGGCCAAACGTTGGTCTCTGCCCAACAAAAACACCTTGCCGTTTACACCGTAAGTGGTGTGGCCCTTGCGTTTGAAAAGTTCGCCCCCTACGGCTACCAATGCTTCGGTGTTGTAGGCGTAGGTAGAGTCGGCTATCATGCGCATGTTTCTATCCATGTCAATTTCGGCGTAGGCACGTACTCCGAAAATAGCCCACTTTTGGAATCCTTCGTTCATGGTGAACGAAATAACGTTCTTTAAAAAGTGGTTGGCGGCGGTGTCGCTGCTGACGGTGTTGGAATAGTAATTGTGTTGATAGTAACCTTCTGTAATAGCGGTTTCGAGGTATTTCTTTTGGCTGTTCTCGTATTTTACGCTGTAGCCAATGGTCATGGCAGGAATAAAATGGGTCTTTTCGGAGTCGTTAGGGTCTTCTTGTTCGTAGCCTAAATGGTATTGTCCGTTGGCATACAAATAGAAAGATTTGTAGATAGACCAAGCATTAGAAAGCTTAACAGGAATATCGTAAGGGTCTGCAATGTTTCCCAGGTAGGAGTCGTTTAAGATACCCCCGTTTTCGAAATTTCGAAAGTTATTTAGCCCGGCTATAAAGTACACGTTCCATTTTTTGTCGCGGTAACTGCCATTGATATAGCCGTTTAGATCGTCCGATGATTGTTTATAAAACGATCCCCTGCCGTATACATAATCGGCATACAAACCAAAGTTAAGGCGTTGGTTGGCGTTGATGCTGAATCGGCCTGTTAGGTGGTCTTCGCCATGGTGGGTAAGGCCTCCTGTTGCATACGATAGGTTGCTGTAGGGTTTTAGCGTATTGAAGAAATAAACCCTATCGGTAGATAGGTAATGGTCGTAATAGGTATGACGAAACAATCGGTATCATAATAAGTGGCTCTCTAAATCCGTTTGCTATAAAGCCCGA
>JAGCMZ010000190.1 GCA_017646225.1 Paludibacteraceae bacterium
CACGACTGGTTGAGCTATCCAGCCGGTATTTTTGCCAAAGAGATTACGGGTAAGCCCTTGGTGATTCACGTACACGCCACCGATTTTGACCGTAGCCGCGGACAAGTTAATCCAACGGTGTACAGCATTGAAAAACGCGGCATGGACATTGCCGATCACATTATATGCGTGAGCGATCTAACCCGTCGTACCGTTATTGAGAAATACCACCAAGACCCACGCAAGGTAACAACCGTACACAATGCGGTAGACCCCATTCCCAACGTAGAGCAATTTGTAAAAACGCCCCGCAAAGAAAAACTGGTTACCTTTTTAGGACGTATTACCATGCAAAAGGGTCCTGAATACTTTATAGAAGCAGCTGCCAAGGTATTGGAACGTACCAAAAACGTGCGTTTTGTGATGGCAGGCAGCGGCGATATGATGCAGGCGATGATAGACCTTGCTGCTACACGTGGCATTGCCGATAAAATGCATTTCCCTGGTTTCTTAAAAGGCAAGCAAGTAACCCAAATGTTGGCCGATAGCGATGTGTACATGATGCCATCGGTGTCCGAACCTTTTGGTATCTCGCCACTAGAGGCCATGCAGGTGGGTACCCCCTCTATTATATCCAAACAATCGGGTTGTGCCGAAATTCTAGATCACGCCATCAAAACCGATTACTGGGACATTGATGCCATGGCCGATGCCATTTATGCCATTGTGGAATATCCGTCCATTTACCAAACCTTAAGCAAAGAAGGGCGCGACGAAGTAAACCGCATTACTTGGGACAAAGCCGGCCTTAAAGTCCGCGATATTTATAACGCTGTGGTGTATCGCAACTAAACGATTCAACAACTAAACGACTAAACGCATCAACAATATGAAGAACATTTGCCTATATTTCGAAGTTCATATTCCATACGCTCTAAAACGCTATCGTTTTTTTGAGATTGGAAACGACCATTACTACTACGACGATTTTACCAACGAAGAGCGCGTACGTTATTTGGCCGAAAAATCGTTCTTGCCTGCGAATAAAATTTTGTTGGAAGCCATAAAAACCTCTAGCAAGGCTTTTTCGTGTGCCTTTTCACTTTCGGGTGCAGCCATCGAGCAGCTAGAGCAATACGCTCCCGAGGTAATTGATTCCTTCCAAGAGTTGGCCGCTACAGGTCAGGTAGAGTTTTTGGCAGAACCTTACGGTCATTCCATGGCTTCTATTTACAACGAGGACGAATTTGAGTTGCAGGTAAAAAAACACGCCGATAAAATAAAAGAATTGTTTGGTAAGAAGCCATCTGCTTTTAGGAATACAGACTTTATTTATTCCGATGAAATCGGCGAAAAAGTGGCTTCGATGGGATATAAAACCATCCTGATGGAAGGTGCGAAACACATTTTGGGCTGGCGCAGTCCTAATTATGTTTATCAGCATGCCTATTTGCCCAAGGTAAAGTTGTTGGTACGTAACTACATTATGAGTAACCACGTTACCTTCGATTTTTCCAATACATCGTGGAGTGAATATCCATTGACGGCCGATAAATTCATTGATTGGATGGCAGCATCGCCTCAAGAAGAAGAAATCTTTAATATTTGGATGGGTTACGAAACCTTTGGTTGCGTGCAAAAAGATTATACAGGAATTTTTGATTTCCTAAAAGCCTTGCCTCGTTTGGCATTGAACAAAGGATTGGGTTTTGTAACACCTTCAAAAATAAACGATTATCAACCTGTTGCAGCCTTAACAGCACCATATCCCATGTCGTGGCAAGGCGAAGAAAAAGATTTGAGTGTAATGTTGGGCAATCACTTGCAAGAGGAAGCCATTGCTAAATTGTATAGCGTAACAGAACGTGTCAACCTATGCAAAGAAAAGAACCTAAAACGCGACTGGTTGCACTTGCAATGTGCCGATTATTTCCGCTTTATGAGCTTTAAACAAGCTTGGGGCAGTAGTTTTGAATCGCCTTACGATGCATTTATCAACTACATGAACATCTTATCCGATTTCTTGTTGCGTGTCGAAGCCGAGTATCCTACTTCTATCGAGAACGAAGAGTTGAACGAGCTTTTAAAGACCATCAACGACCAAGAAAAGATGATTGCCCAGTTGGAAAAAGAACTAAAAGCGGCCAAAAAGAAGAAAAAGGAGGCGTAGGTAGCCCATAATTGTCCATTTTATCGTAACTTTATCACCCATTTATCGAATCATAACATCATGCTTTCAACCAAAGACTTAAAACAACTACAACAAAAAGGGATTTCCGAATTGCAGTTTCAAACACAAATAGAGAACTTTGAAAAGGGTTTTCCGTTTGCCAATTTAGCGGGAGCTGCAACGGTAGGCGATGGCATTGTGAGCTTTACGCCAGAAGAAGCCGAAGAATATGCCCAATTGTTCGATAAAAAACGCGACGAACTTAGCATGGTTAAATTTGTGCCTGCATCGGGTGCAGCATCGCGTATGTTCAAAGATTTGATAGATGTAGAACAAAAATACAACGCATCCGAAAAGAAAATTGGTTTTGCACGCATTACCAAATGTTTGGACAACGTGACCAAGTTGGCACTATCGGACGAGTTGAGCAAAATACTTGAAAAGCATGGTTTAGAGGCAAAAAAATTGTTGCAAGAAAAGGATTATCCTACCATTGCGCATTACATTTTGCAGACCGATGGGTTGGGTTATCAAAGCAAACCCAAAGCCATGTTGCTGTTTCATCAGTACGATAACGAAGCCCGCACTGCTTTCGAGGAGCACTTGGTAGAGGGTGTAGAGTATGCCCAAATGGCCGATAAGACCGTGCATTTGCATTTTACCATATCGCCCGAACATCGTGCATTGTTCCAAGAAAAAGTAAACGAGGTAGTGCCCAAGTACGAAGCTCGTTATGGGGTAAAATACTACATCGAATTTTCGGAACAAATGGGCAAAACCGATATGATTGCCTTGGATAAAGAAGGAAACATTGTTCGTAATGCAGACGGAAGCATTTTGTTCCGCCCCGGGGGTCATGGCGCGCTTATCGAGAACCTTAATGCGTTAGAAGCAGACCTTATCTTTATAAAGAACATCGATAACGTAACTACCGATGCGTTGCGTCCTATTACCTACCTTTATAAAAAGGCGCTAGCGGGTTACTTGTTGTACATTCAAGAAACTGTGGCAGATTGTTTGCATCAGTTGGAATCGCTTTCGGTGAGCGAAGGTGCCTTGTCAAGAATAGAAGGCTTTGCTTCCAAATTGCTCAACATTCGTTTTAGCATGACTTATTTTAGCCGAAGCATGCGTGAACGTGTTAGTTATTTAGGACGTAAACTGAACCGACCCATTCGTGTGTGTGGCATGGTGCGCAACGAAGGCGAGCCTGGTGGTGGCCCTTATTGGGTACGCAACGAGCACGGTCACAAGAATTTGCAAATCATCGAGGCGTCGCAAATAGACTTTAACAACCGTTTCCAAGTGGATATGGTAAAAGAATCGTCGCACTTTAACCCTGTCGATTTAATTTGTGGGGTTAAAAACTACAAGGGTAATAAGTTTAACTTGAAAAACTACATCGATAAAAACACCGGTTTTATCTCTAAAAAGAAACAAA
>JAGCMZ010000191.1 GCA_017646225.1 Paludibacteraceae bacterium
CAAACCAACAATAATGAATTATTTTAGGGATCATCAATAAAGGGTGTTAAGTATTTATTTCTTCATTACTTCGATAATTCTACCGCAAGCCAAGCCGTCGCCGTAGGGGTTGATGGCTTCGCTCATTTTGGTATAAAGTGCGCTATCTTCTAAAAGGTTGGAAACGCCTTGCTCTATCTTATCGCGATTGGTACCTACTAGTAATACCGTACCAGCCTCTACGGCTTCGGGACGCTCGGTGGTATCGCGCATTACCAATACAGGTTTGCCAAGTCCTGGAGCTTCTTCTTGCACACCACCGCTATCGGTCAAAATCAAATACGATTTTTCCATTAGGTAAACAAACTGCAAGTATTGAAGGGGCTCAATCAAGAAAATATTAGCTGCATTATCGCCCAAAATTTCCATAACGGGTTTACGCACGTTGGGATTTAAGTGCATGGGGTATACAAAATCTACATCGGGATATTGCTCCGATAAGGTTTTAATGGCATGGCAGATATTCAAGAAACCATCGCCAAAGTTTTCACGACGGTGTCCCGTAATCAATACCAAACGTTTACCGCTGGCCAATCGATTGGTATCGTACCCCATTGCCAACAATTCTGCTTGCAACAATGCACTCAACGCTTGTTCGCTTTCAATTTTCTTAACCACCCACTGCAATGCATCAATAACGGTATTACCTGTTACAGTAATGGTGCTTTCTGCTACATTTTCTTTTAAAAGATTTTGTTTAGAAAGAGGAGTAGGCGAAAAATTAAACGCAGCAATACGACCGGTAATCAATCGGTTCATTTCTTCGGGCCATGGGCTGTAGATATTGCCTGTACGCAAACCTGCTTCTACGTGTGCTACTGGAATTTGTTGGTAGAATGCAGCCAAAGCCGATGCGGTAGATGTAGTGGTATCGCCGTGTACAAAAACAACATCGGGGGTTACTTCTTTCAAAACATCGCGCATACCTAATAGAATACGACTGGTTACATCGTATAAATCTTGGTTGGGTTTCATGATGTTTAAGTCGTAATCGGGTACAATTTGGAATAAATCCAATACCTGATCGAGCATCTCACGATGTTGTCCTGTAACACAAACAATGGTTTCAAAACTATCGGGATGTTTCTTAAACTCATGCACCAAAGGAGCCATTTTAATGGCTTCTGGACGCGTTCCAAAAACAAGTAGAATCTTTTTCATGTACAAAATATCTTTGGGATAATACAAAAATAACTCTCATGACGGACATGAGAGTTACAAAGATACTTTTTTTCTTTTAGATTATTGTTGTTTCTGGCTGAAAATTTACAGTGTCTACTTCCTTCCCGTAAATTGTTCCATGCCGTGGAAAATGCCAACTACTTCGCCAAAAATGAAATCGAATAAGAAGGTAGGCAAAATAGCTTGCCAGAAACGGATAAAGTGGAATCCAAAAGGAAGGCCTTTAAAGTTTCTGTTTTTCTCGATGGCTTTGATGATTTTTTTAGCGGTGGGTTCTGCTTTTAGAATGGGGAAGAAACGCGATTTTACGCCATCGAACATGCCTGTGTTGATAAAGTAGGGGGCAATGGTGCTAACGTGCACGTTGCTTTTGGCTTGTTTTAGTTCGATGCGTAGCGAGTCCGACCAACCAATGGTTGCCCATTTACTAGCGGCATACACCGACATGCGGGGGTTGGAAATCATACCGGCAGCCGAACCGATGTTGCAAATATGACCAAAGTTGCGTTTGATCATATCGGGCAAAAAGGCCAAACTTACCAACATGGGCGCTGTGGCGTTGATGTTCATGGTGCGCAAAATGTCTTGTTCCGATTGTTGATCGAAGGTTTTGTTGTTGGCAACAATGCCAGCGCAGTTAATCAAAATATCAATTTGCGAACAAGCATTAAGGGTAGCTTGTGCTGCAGCTTTAATTTGTTCAGGGTTAGAAACGTCTACTTTGTGGGTGTAAACGGTTCCAATAGGAGCCAATGCTTGTTGGGTATCGGCCAAGTTTTTCTCGTTAATATCCCAAATGGTTAAACTTTTTGCACCTTTTTCTAGGGCGATACGTCCCATGATGCGGCCAATGCCCGAGCCTCCGCCCGTAATAAGAACATGGCTGTTTTTGAACTTTGTCATACAATTGGTTTTAAAAATTTTGCACAAAAGTAGTAGGTTTGTGCAAATAACGGTGATAAATCTGCACATTTAGTATGTTTTTGTGCAATTTTTACAAAAAATGAGCATAAATGAAATAGAAATGACATAATTGGCTAATTTTTACTACATTTGTGTCATGGATTTTAGTTTACGCATATACCAACAATTATTGGAAACCCTGCAAGCGCAAGGTTATCAGTTCTTGACGTTCGAGCAATACTGTATGCTTGGGCTCAGTGACCGCGAGGCTCAGGGACCGAATGAGATTGCATCACCAACCAAATACATCATTCTGCGTCACGATGTGGATTTAAAGGCAGAGAACTCGGTAGAGACGGCAAAAATTGAGCATAGTTTGGGCATTAAAGCCAGTTATTATTTTAGGGTAGTGCCCGATAGCGATAAACCTGACTGCATCAAGGCCATTGTAGACTTGGGCCACGAAATTGGTTACCATTACGAGGATATGTCGCTTTGTGGGGGCAATCCCGAAAAGGCGGTGGCGCATTTTACCGAAAAGTTAGCCTATTTTAGAACGTATTACCCCGTTAAAACCATCTGCATGCACGGTGCGCCCACCAGTAAATACGACAGCAAAGATATTTGGCAATTTGCATCGTATAAAAACGATTTTGGTTTGATTGGCGAGCCTTATTTTGATGTTGATTTTTCGGATTTGTTCTACTTAACCGATACGGGTAGACGCTGGGATGGCTACAAGGTAAGCGTGCGCGATAAAATTCCTACTTACCAAGATATTTGGACTGCGAATAATTGGGTATATAAACATACCGATGATATTATTCGCGCATGCAAAGACGGTAGTTTGCCCAATCGCATCATGATTACCACGCATCCCCAACGTTGGACGGATAACAAGGCCCAACAAATCAAAGAAATGCTGGTGCAAAACCTTAAAAATACCGTAAAATACTGGCTGATTAAACTGAGAAAATAAGGCATGGTTGTTCAGGCGCAATCTTATAGCAAGCAGTGGCAAGAGTTGTCGGAAAACAGCTCTTATGCTTCGTTTTTTCAGACCCAACAGGCTTTTGAATTTTACCAATCGCAAACCTATTTGGATACTTTTGCGTTGGCGGTAGTAAACAGCGAGCAACAATTAATGGGCGTTGCCGTGGGTTATATCCAAGCAGAAAAGGGATTGAAAAAGTGTTTCTCGCGCCGTGCCATCGTCATGGGTGGTTTGTTGTTGGCAGATGATATTGCGCCCGATTGGGTAAAAGAACTGCTTATGGCGCTAAAAGAGCGCACCCGTAAAGCCATTTACACCGAAATTAGAAACCATCACGATTACAGTGCCTTTGCCGATGTTTTTGCCGCCTGTGGCTTTGATTATCAGCCCCATTGCAACGTAAAAATTACCTGCGATAATTGGGATAATATGTTGCTGCGCATGGATAAAAACCGCCGCCGCGCTCTAAAATCTATAGCAAACATCACCGCCTCAACAACAAAAAATGTGCGCAGCGAACTCGCATCAACAACCTATACCTACGCTTCTACGCCAGAGCAAGTGCACCAATTCTATGCTATGTTGGTTAAACATTACCAAACCAAGGTGCGCAAGCCCTTGTTTCCTTTATCGTTTTTTGTTGATATGGTACAATCGCAAACGGGTAGGTTGCTGCTGTTGTACCAAAACGATGTATTATTGGGCGGCATGTTGCAGGTAGTATTGCCAGGCAGGGTAGTGTACGATTATTATGCCTGTGCCAACGATGCCATTTACAAAGACTTATCGCCATCCGTCTCCATTTACGGCATCACCTTGCAGCAAGCATTGACCGAAAATATAACCCTGTTTGACACCATGGGAGCAGGCGTGCCCGAAATTCCGTATGGTGTGCGCGACTTTAAGTTGCGTTTTGGCGGACAACTGGTGCAAGAAGGCCGTTTTTTGTGCATTCACAAGCCATTTTTGTACAAACTAGGGGAGTCTTACATTCGCTACAAAAGCAAAGAATAAACTATTTGTCTTCTGTCAATAACTTATTGTGGATTAAATTGACTTTTTTGAGCATTTATTATTTTTTTTAACGTATATTTGCGAAATGATTCTTTGTAAATATGCAACCATTTCGTTTTGTATATAAGCATTTTATAGTAGATGTTGTTAACCTGATTATCAGCGTGTTGCTGGTATTATGGTTGGCTCCTTTCAATACAGAAGACCCTTTTCATAAATACGTACCTGTTTATTGTTGTTTTGGGTTAGGATGGCTCTTTTTTGCTTTTTTATTTGGTCGATACAGCAAAACCATCCGTCAACAAGGCTATTTTCCCTCTATTTTTAAGGCAGCTAACGCCTCTATTGTAGCCTACGGCATTGCTGTAGGTGTATTTTATTTCTACTTTACCAATTATTCCATTTGGGTACTGACGGCCGTAACGGGCATTGCATTTGGCTCTTGGTTTATTATGCAGAGCTTGTATTTTGCCTTTATTTATGCGTCCGATCCCGAAGACGAAGTACAACCCGTTGCCAAACGCGAACCCAAAACGGTATTGGAATCGCCCACCATTGTATCGGACGAGGCTTACGATGCTATTTACAAGGCCATGAACAAATGGATGAGCAAGCGTGCCTTTAATTGGTTGTGCCAACAAATAGATTTACACAGCAGCAATACCTACGTATTTGCATCTACCACCATCTTTAACCTAGAAAGTTTAACACCCTACAAATACGATACCATTGTTAATGTGCGTAGCCTAAACAACATCAGGGGCATTAACAAAATGTTTTCGATGGCCAACGAAAAGTTGCCCGATAATGGTTTGTACGTGGGTGTTTTCAAAGACAAGCACGTTAAAAAGCAACAAATTTTGCATAAGTACCCAGCCGGCATTAACTGGATATTTTATACCTTCTACTACTTTGTTAAACGTGTAATACCTAAATTATTCTTAACCAAGCGTTTATATTACGATATAACCCGAGGCAAACGCCGTGTACTATCCAAAACTGAGGTGTTTGGCCGCTTGTATTTTTGCGGATTCGAAATTGTATCCGAAAAGAAAATAGACCATTATACCTACTTTGTGGCACGTCGCCGACAAGAGCCACCCATGTACAAAAAACGTCGTTACGGACCCATAATATCACTTAACCGCGTGGGCAAAAACGGTAAAACCTTTAAGTTTTACAAAGCCCGCACCCTGTATCCTTATTCTGATTTTTTGCAAGAGTACATTTACCAAAAATGCGGTTTGCAAGAGGGCGGTAAATTTACCCACGATATTCGCGTGAGTACCCTCGGCAAGTTTATGCGCCGTTGCTGGCTCGACGAGCTGCCCATGATTTTGAACTTTTTAAAAGGGGATATGAAGCTGGTAGGCGTGCGTCCCATTAGCAAGCATTACTTTAGCCTGTACAGCCCCG
>JAGCMZ010000192.1 GCA_017646225.1 Paludibacteraceae bacterium
AACGATTTTAATCGACCCTTTTTGTCGTATTTCAATTTGAATTGAACGGGTTCTTTGCCTTCTTGCAACACCTCGCCATTGATGCGTTTAATGGTACCATTCAAAGGCAACAAAGGCAAGAATTGTACAGGATAATCAATTTCGTACACATTGCACAAAAGGTCGTTGTAAGTAAAGGCATCTACCATCCAGTGCAAATTACCACTCAACAAACGCAACAGTTTGCTGTATTTGTTAATGCCATTGGGATAATATTTTACAAAAAGATCGATGCTGTAATAATCAATGGAGTCTGCCACCGATTTTAGGTTTTTCTCGTATTCCATTAGGTGATTTACTGCCAAGGTATCGCCCAACCATGCTTTCACCAAGGCTAAGTTACGGTGTGCGTAAGGTTGTTTTTCGGTTGGCAAATTGCGCATGTGGTACGACAACAAATCGGCGTATGCTGCCATGATACTACTGGTTTTGTCGCTCAATTTTAAGCTCTCCTTGTTGTTCATGGCTTCAATCATTTGTTTTTGAAGCTCTTCAACACCTGTTATCGAAGAAAAATCGTACAAGCTAAAGGGCATATCAAAGGCGCAAAAACCATACCACGCATACACTTCTTGACGTACACGGGCAAACACAGCCTGAATACCTACCCTTTCGTTTACGGGGAATTCGTCGGTAAAGTCTGCGTTCGATGTTAGGTAAGTGCCGTGAATAACTCCGTAATCTTTTTCGTATAGCATACTGCCATCTGAATACGACAAACGGTAACGATACCTTACTTTATAAGGTATTTCGTATTGGCTTTCGTCGTTTATAGGTTGCAAGGTAGAATCAACTGGCAAGGGTTCGTTGTTAAACCAAATTTCTACTACCAAACGTTGGGGAGTTTCGCTGTTGTGTTTGATGTAAGAGGGAATGAATTTCCAAACCGAAAAACGTCCTTCGGAATCGACCATCTTATTCATTACAAATTCGGTGTGCTTCCAGTCTTCGTTTTCGTAGCGTCCAGTTGCTTGCGCATACGCAACGTCTTGCATCATATACACATCGGCATAATCAAACAAAACTCCTTTGCTAGGAGTTTGAAAGAAATCTACTTCATCGGTGGTTGATACATTTGCTGCTAAGGCCACAACACCTAGGCAAATCATCGCCACACTCATTATCCATTTCTTCATGGTTCACTTATTATCAGTTTCGTCTACAAAGGTAATATATTTCTAAAAATATACCATTATTATTGGTATTTATACTACTTTTGTAAAAATTGCAACTATGAAAACACTTCGATATCTATTTTGGACTTTGCTATGCAGCGGTGCTTTCTTGTTTACGGCATGCACAGAACCCGTTCAGCCTTTTTTGGGCGATTATAGTTACAAAGTAACAGGGGATGTTGTAATCAACGATTCTATCATTACCCCTTTAACCGATAAAATAGGATCGCTTAATGTAATTCACATTGACGATTCTACGGTACTGCTTACCCTTAACGAATTAGAAGGCGGTGTATACACCACAAGAGGATATGTATCTGATTCGCACATTGTTATCGATCCGTTTAAATGCAACATTACCATCCAAAGCGAAGAAATAGAAGATTTTTCGCTACGACCTACCACCATTCTTACTACCTACGCTACAGAAGTGAGCGGACAAGCTACGCGCTACGAGCATACCTTACTGTTCGATCTTCGTTACCAAGGAACGTCCATTTCTGATAGCAGCACATTGGTAGGTGATCACATTACCATGGTTGCCAAAAAAAATTAAACTATGCAACGTATTGTTCCATACATGGTTGGGGTGCTGTTTTTGCTGGCCTGCAGTTGTCAACCCGCTACGCGCAACAAACAACAAGCTACTGCCATTAAGGTAGAAGTAGAACGCATTTCTACACAAGAGCAAGTGCTTACCCATCACTACACAGGTGTCATCAAAGAGGCCAATTCCATCCCATTGAGTGCACAATCCAATGGTGCCGTTACGCACATTTTTGTAAAAAAGGGCGATAAAGTCAAAGCCGGACAAGCTCTTTTAAGGGTAGATACCTTGCAAGCCCACCATGCGTTACAAATGGCATTGGCCAGTTTAACACAAGCCCAAGATGGCATTAATCGCGCTAAGCAAGTGTACCAACAAGGCGGAGTTACCGACCAAAAAATGATAGAGCTTAACAGCCAACTACTGCAAGCACAATCCATGTACAACATCGCACAACAACGATTCAACGACTGCACCGTAAAGGCGCCATCGGACGGTGTTATTGGCAATATTCAGGTAAAAGTAGGCCAAAACATTGTTCCTGGAGTTGCCATTATTACCTTATTAGATATGCATTCGTACCAAGTATCGTTCGATGTTCCCGAATCGGATATGTCGGTTATTCAATTAAACGATACCGGACATGTTACCCTAACGGTGCTGGGTGTGCAATTGCCCATTCAAATCATCGAGAAAAATTTACTAGCCAATCAAATTGCCCATACCTATACCCTTACTGCTACCCTAAAAGACATGCCAGCAGCGGTAAAAGAACAATTATATCCAGGTATGGTTGGCAAAGTGGCTTTACCTGCTAAAAACGTTACAGGCATTATTTTACCCAACACCTGCATACATACCCAACCTACCGGACAAATGGTATGGGTGGCATCGCAAGGCAAAGCTTATCGCAAAACCGTTACCGTTGGTAATTACACCCAAGGTGGGGTGCTGATTGTAGACGGACTAGCTGTAGGCGATACCATTATTGTTAAAGGACACCACAAATTGTACAACGGTGCTCCCATTTACATAGAATAAACTCCAGAACGTGATAAAGCGCGACCACATACAAGCTGCCATGAGAAACCACGGCATCGTGTTTTTCATCATTGCCCTACTAACGGCATTTGGCATTGTGGCACTTCGTCAGATGAACAAAGACGAATTTCCACAATTTACCATTCGCCAAGGCGTAATTGCAGCTATTTATCCGGGCGCAACGGCACAAGAGGTAGAAGAACAAGTTACCATTGCGCTCGAAAACTACTTGAATGGTTTTGAATTTATCGACAAAGAAAATACCTACTCGGTTTCGGAAGATGGCGTAGCATACGTGTACGTGATGTTGCGCAACAGCGTACAATCCAGCAACGATGCTTGGACCAAAATACGAGCGGGATTGGATTTACTGAAAAAAACATCCATGCCACCCGGTGTGTTAGAAATGGTATTGGTAGACGATTTTGGCAACACATCGTCTATGCTATTGGCACTGGAGAGCGACGAACGCAGTCCCCGCGAGTTGGAAGACTTTGCCAACCAATTGTGCACCCAACTGCGTACCCTACCCGAAATGGGACGCATCAAAGTTATGGGTGGAAAACACGAAGAAGTGGCCGTTTACATCGACCCCAACCGCTTGGCTGCCTACGGCATTGACCCCACTAGCATACAACTAGCACTGCTAACGCGCGGCATGCGCATTATGGGTGGCAACATTGGCACGGGACACCCTTTGCAAGTGGAAACACCCTACACCAGCCCTGCCGAGGTGGCCGAACAAATTGTATGGTCCGACCCCACTACCGGAAAAAACCTACGCCTCAAAGACATTGCTACTATAAAGCATCAATACGCCAAGGCCAATAAATTCATTGCTTTTTACAGTGGCGATGCCAATGCCGAAATTGTTCCCGAACGTTCGTGCCTTATTATCAACATGGAAATGGTACCAGGCAACAACATTGTTTCGTTTGGCGAAAAGGTAAACCACATTATCGACCAACAATTGACGCATTTTCCACCCGATATTCGTACGCACCGCATTACCAACCAACCCAAAGTAGTAGACGATTCGGTTATATCGTTTTTGCAAGACATTGTTACCTCTATTTTGGTGGTTATTTTGGTGATGTTGTTGCTGTTTCCACTTAAAACCGCCTTGGTATCCAGTACAGGTGTACCCGTGTGCATTGCCATTTGCATTGGGTTGATGTACCTGATGAACATCGAGCTGAATACCGTTACACTGGCTGCCCTTATTTTTGTATTGGGCATGATTGTAGACGACTCGGTAATTGTTATTGACGGTTATACAGACTTATTGGAAAAAGGACACAGCAGGTGGTATTCGGCAGCGGTCAGCACCAAACAATTGTTTGTACCCATGACCTTGGCAACTTGCTCTATATCGGGCATGTTCTTTCCCATGACCCGCATCATTACCGGTCCTTTGGGCGATTTTGTGCAACTGTTCCCCTATGCGGTTTTGTTTGCCCTTACGGCCAGTATTTTTTACGCTACTTGGGCTACGCCTTATTTGGCTACTCGTTTTATACGTTACCAACAACCCGAGCAATTAAAAGGGTTTGAACGTTGGCAAAACCTCTTCTTTACCTGGTTACAACGTCATTATAAACGCATACTAACCTACTGTTTTAACCACCCCAAACAGTGTTACGGCATGCTCGCTTTGTGCATGGGCATTGGTATCTTTTTGCTAACACAACTCAACTTGCAACTGCTGCCCAAAGCCGAACGCGAATGTTTTGCGGTAGAAATTCACCTTGAAAACAACGCTAGCATTGACGAAACAGCACAAGTGGCCGATTCGCTTGCACGCCTTATGCGTACCGATAGCCGCATTACCTCTATCACCTCGTTTGTAGGACAAGCGTCGCCCCGCTTCCATGCCACCTATACCCCACAGATGGCCAAACCCAGCTACGCTCAGTTTATTGTCAATACTACATCGACCGAGGCTACAGCTCAACTTTTACGCGAATTGAGCCCCCAATACGAGCATTATTTCCCCAACGCTTACGTCCGCTTTAAACAATTGGACTACCAAGCGGCCAAAAATCCATTGGAAGTACGTGTACAAGGAACCCATTGGGAAGACATGGAACCCATTGCCGATAGCATCAAGCAATTTATGGCTACCCAACCCGAAATGGTTTGGGTACACTCCGATTTTGACACATACACCGCTCAAACACGTTTCACCCTTAACCCAAGCGAAGCTGCACGCCTGGGCATTACCGAGGCCAAACTGTCGCTGTATTTGCGTACGCTAACCGAAGGAACTAACCTAAGCAGCATTTGGGAGGGAGATTATCAAATTCCCGTTACGCTTTACACGCAAAATGCCGATAGCCTAACCCCTGCCCAATTAGAAGACGTACTGATTCCTACCCTATATCCATCGATATGGGTTCCCATTCGACAAGTGGCGAGTCTGAGCCCCGAATGGCACCACGCAAGCATTGAAAGGCGCAATTCGGTGCGTACCATTACCATCGGTTGCGATTTAGCACCAGGCATTAGCCAAGTGGATGCCGAAAGACAAGTAAAAAAATGGGTAGAAAGCCATTTAACCACCTTACCTAGCGATGTAAGCATTACGTATGGCGGATTAAGTTCCATTAACCAACAACTCATTCCTCAAATTTTGTGGAGCGTGGTAGCCGCCTTGCTAGTAATGTTTGCCTTGCTGCTTTACCATTTTGGCAAAGTGCCATTGGCCTTATTGGCCTTGTCTAGCTCTATATTGTGCATTTTTGGTGCCTTTGTAGGTTTATACCTATTTAAGATGGATATTTCCATTACTGTTATTTTGGGCATTGTGAGTTTAATTGGCATCATTGTGCGCAATGCCATTATTATGTACGAATATGCAGAAGAATTAAAGAACAAACACCATTTATCGGCCAAAGAAGCCGCCTTCCAAGCGGGCTTGCGCCGTATGCGTCCTGTCTTTTTAACCTCTGCTACCACAGCATTGGGTGTATTGCCCATGATTTTAGCACAAACCAGCCTTTGGATGCCCATGGGTGTGGTTATTTGCATCGGCACCATATTAACCTTGCCTTTAACCTTAACCATATTACCTATTTTCTATTGGAAGTTGTACCGTCGTGAGGCAAAATAATACCTACATAGCATTTTTAAAACGTAGCATCATGGGGCTATGTACTTGGCTATTGGCATCGTTGGCAATGGCCAATACCCCCCTTACACTCGATTCTTGCCTACACCTGGCCGAGCAAAACAACAAAATTATCCAACAATCGGCCATCGAAGTAAGCAAGGCAGAACAGGTAAAAAGTCAGGCCCTTACCAAATATTTTCCACAAGTAAGCGCATCGGCCATGGGTTTTCATAGCCTAAACCCCATGATAGAGGTAGGCATAGACGATATACGCAATGCCGGTGTACGCGATTTGCTCACTACCCTATACGGCAATTACGGCGAAGCATTGGGACTTGACAACACCCTTTCGTTTTTGGAATACGGTTACCAAGTGGGCGTAACGGCCCTACAACCCGTGTACATGGGTGGAAAAATTGTAGCCGGCAACAAATTGGCACAAGTAGGTGTAGAAGCCGCTCAACTACAAGAAAGCATTACCCAACGCGATGTATTGCAAGAGGTAGAAGAAAGTTATTGGTTGGTTGTAGGTTTAACCGACAAGCAACAAACCCTAACGTCAGGCATGGCATTGGTAGATACCCTGCACAAAGTGGTAGAAACGGCGGTGAATGCAGGGCTTGCCCTTCCTACCGATTTAATGCAAGTGGCGCTTAAAAAATCGGAGCTACAACGCACCCAGATACAGCTTAACAACGGCATGCAACTGGCCAAACGGGCACTTTGTTTGTCCATTGGAGTGCCTTACAACGATAGCATAACGGTGGGATCGACAGCGGCAGAAACCACCCCACAAACCCTTGATTTTACCACTTCTCAAACACCCGAGCATCGATTGTTGCAATTGCAACTGCAAGCTGCTCAATTGCAAAAACGCATGGCCATAGCCGTTGCGCTCCCCCAAGTAGCCGTAGGCGCTTATTACGGATACAGCAACATGCAAGCCAATATATTCAGAAATGGTTTGGGCAGTCAGTATGGCAACGGAACCCTTTTCTTTTCGGTTTCGGTACCCTTATCGGCTTGGTGGGAAACGGCTCACAAAATAAAGGAACACAACTTAGAAATAGAGCAAGCACGTTTGCAACAAGAACATACCAACGCATTGTTGCACATGCGTGCCCAACAAGCGCACAATCAAATGAACGAGGCTTCGTTGCTCATTAACGAATACGAAAATGCCTTGCAACTGGCTACACAAAACTACAACCTAACCCAAGCAGACTACCAAGCAGGCAGGGTTACTATTTCGCAACTGCTAGAGGCGCAAACGGTATTGTTGCAAGCGCAAAACAACCTTACCGATGCCTTTATTAGCTATCGCATTGCCGAAAGAAAGTTCCTAAATTATCAACATTGACAAAAATTGTTAACAATTTAGCACCACCTAGGGTTGCATAACATTGGTTTTTGTACTATTTTTGTGCTTTATGCTTCAAATAGTGCAACACATAGAACCCTTGTTGAGAAACCACAACTTTGTGGTGATTCCTGCATTGGGCGGTTTTGTGGCTTCGGAACAACCTTCTCGCTACGAAAACGGCATGCTATACCCTCCTTGTAAAAAGGTGGGATTCAACCCTACCCTTACCTACAACGATGGTTTGTTGGCACAAGCCATTGCACAACAAAACAGTTGCACCCTTTCTGAAGCCAATGCACAAATAGAACAAGAAGTAAAGGTTTTGTACCAACAATTGCGTTTATGGAAACACGTATCGTTGGGCAATTTGGGTTGTCTTCACCAAACCGAAAACGGCATTGATTTTGACCCACAAGCCGATGGTATTCCTTTGAATACATCGTACGGATTAAAACCTGTTTATTTCCCCGAAATAACCCGCAACGCCGTTCCTCAGGAACAACCCAACGAATCGCCCGTAGCCATCAAAAAAGCACTTGCCTTGCCTGCCAAAACATCGTCTCGTTTTGCTGCGGCTTGCGTAGCTGCTATTCTGATTTTGCTCATGATTCCGGTTAATTTTACCCATCACGAGCAAGAATCAAGAGCCATGTTTGTAGCGCCACCATCGTTCCAAGAGGTTGTTATCACACCAGAACCCGCTGCTCAAGCTCCAGTTACTTGCAATCACTTTCATGTAGTAATTGGCAGTTTCAATACACAAGCGAAGGCATTTAAATTTATCAGCGAATTACCATCTTCGCTAGCTGATAGCAAGATAATCTACTCTGAACACAGATTTAGAATTATTGCAGCATCGTATCCTACCGAAGAGCTAGGATTTGCAGGTATTGAGCAAATAGCACAGACTTATCCCGACTTTAAAGACGCATGGCTTTTGCATTATAACCCATAACCATCGTTAGTCACTCGTCGCTCGTAAAGCACAAGCGACAAACGACAAACGACAAACGACATTTATTACTATGGATAGAAAAATTTTAATTACTGGCGCGGCTGGTTTCATCGGATCTCACGTGATTCGTTTGTTTGTAACCAAGTATCCCAATTACATGTGTTATAACTTGGATGCCCTTACCTATGCAGGCAACCTAGAAAATCTAAAAGATATTGATAGTTTGCCCAACTACCAATTCATCAAGGGCGATATTACCGACACCGAATTCATTGAAAAGTTGTTCCAAGAATATCAATTTGACGGTGTTATTCACTTGGCTGCCGAATCGCACGTAGACCGTTCTATTACCGATCCATTGGCCTTTATTCGTACCAATGTAATGGGTACTGCCAACTTGTTGAATGCTGCCAAAAACCTTTGGAAAGACAACTACGAAGGCAAACGTTTCTACCACGTATCTACCGACGAAGTGTACGGTTCGCTTGGCAAAGAAGGTTTCTTTACCGAAAAAACCGCTTACGACCCACGCAGCCCCTACTCGGCATCGAAAGCAAGTTCAGACCACTTTGTAAGAGCTTATTTCCATACCTACGGTTTGCCAGTTGTTATGTCTAACTGCTCTAACAACTACGGTGCTAACCACTTCCCCGAAAAATTGATTCCACTATCTATCAACAATATCAAAAATAACCGTCCAATTCCTATTTACGGCAAAGGCGAAAACGTACGCGACTGGTTGTGGGTAAACGACCACGCACGTGCTATCGACACCATTTTCCACAACGGTAAATTGGGCGAAACCTATAACATTGGTGGACACAACGAATGGACTAACATTGACCTTATTCGTTTGCTTTGCCAAATTATGGACAAAAAATTGGGTCGCGAAGAAGGTACCTCAGAAAAACTCATCACCTTTGTTACCGACCGCGCTGGACACGACTTGCGTTACGCAATCGACCCCACCAAATTGGGCACCGAACTAGGCTGGAAACCATCGCTTCAATTTGCCGAAGGTTTGGAAAAAACCGTTGACTGGTACCTAGAAAACGAAGAATGGTTAAACAACGTTACCAGCGGTAATTACCAAAGCTACTACGAAAAACAATACGCTAACAGATAAGCAATGACACAATTTGTAGTTAAAATGTAACATTTCACCCGTTAACTGCCACTTGGCAGCTAACGGGTGTCGTGTTTTATGTTTTTAATGGACATTGTTAAAAATTTAGGCGTATATATTTTAATACCAAGCAAAAAAAGCGTAAATTTGCGCATTACAAAAAACAGACAAGATTATAGAAAAATTCTACTAATATTTTTTATTGTATGAAAAAGCATAATTTTAACGCAGGACCATCTATTCTTCCACAAGAAGTTATCAAAAAAACAGCAGAAGCTGTTCTAGATTTTGATGGTGACGGTTTATCGATTTTGGAAATTAGCCACCGTGCTAAAAATTTCCAACCAGTAGTTGACGAAGCTGTTGCTTTGTTCAAAGAATTGTTAAACATTCCAGACAACTACTCCGTTATTTTCTTGGGTGGTGGTGCCAGCCTACAATTCTGCATGGTTCCTTTCAACTTCCTAGAAACCAAAGCCGCTTACTTGAACACCGGTGTTTGGGCTAAAAAAGCAATGAAAGAAGCTAAAGGATTTGGTGATGTTGTAGAAGTTGCCTCTTCGGCCGATGCTAACTACACTTTCATTCCTAAAGATTACACCATTCCTGCTGACGCAGATTATTTCCACATCACAACTAACAATACCATCTACGGTACTGAATTGTTAGAAGACCTAGAATCGCCCGTTCCACTTATCGCCGATATGTCGTCTGATATTTTCTCTCGTCCTATCGACGTAACCAAATACGGTATGATTTACGGTGGCGCACAAAAGAACCTAGCTCCTGCTGGTGTTACTTTCATTATTGTACGCAACGATTTGTTGGGCAAAGTTAGCCGCCACATTCCTACCATGTTGAACTACCAAACACACATCGACAACGGTTCTATGTTCAACACTCCTCCTGTATTGCCTATCTTTACTGCATTGCAAACCCTAAGATGGATCAAAGCTAACGGTGGTGTTGCTGAAATGGAAAAACGTAACATTGCAAAAGCAGAATTGCTTTACAACGCTATCGACAACAGCAAAATGTTTGTTGGTACCGCTAACAAAGAAGATCGTTCTCGCATGAACATCTGCTTCGTAATGAAAGACGAATACAAACACCTAGAAGCTGACTTTATGAAATTTGCTACCGAAAAAGGTATGGTAGGTATCAAAGGTCACCGTTCAGTTGGTGGTTTCCGTGCTTCTACTTACAATGCGCTTCCTATCGAAAGCGTTCAAGCCTTGGTAGACTGCATGGCAGAATTTGAAAAACAAAACGCATAATATATGAAAGTTTTAGTTGCAACCGAAAAACCTTTCGCTAAAGTAGCGATTGACGGTATTAAAAATGTAATTGACCAAGCTGGTTACGAACTAGTTTTACTAGAAAAATACACCGACAAAGCACAATTGCTAGAAGCTGTAGCCGATGCAAACGCCATTATTATTCGTAGCGACATTGTTGACGCAGAAGTTTTGGCAGCTGCTAAAGAACTAAAAATTGTAGTACGTGCTGGTGCTGGATACGACAACGTAGATTTGCAAGCCGCTACTGCAGCAGGTGTTTGCGTAATGAACACTCCTGGCCAAAATGCTAACGCTGTTGCCGAATTGGCACTAGGCATGATGGTTTACGGTGTACGTAACCTATACAATGGTACTTCTGGTACCGAATTGATGGGCAAAAAATTAGGTATCCACGCTTACGGTAACGTAGGTCGCAACGTAGCGCGCATTGCTAAAGGTTTTGGCATGGACATCTACGCTTTTGATGCTTACTGCCCAAAAGAAGTGATTGAAAAAGACGGTGTTACCGCTGTTGACTCTGTAGAAGAATTGTACAGCACTTGTAACGTTGTTTCTTTGCACATTCCTGCTACTGCAGAAACCAAAAATTCTATCAACTACGATTTGCTAAACAAAATGCCTAAAGGCGCTATGTTGGTAAACACTGCTCGTAAAGAAGTTATTAACGAAGCAGAAGTAATCAAATTGATGGAAGACCGCACTGATTTCCGTTACATGACCGATATCATGCCTGCTACACACGCAGAATTTGCCGAAAAATTTGCTGGCCGTTACTTCTCTACTCCTAAAAAAATGGGTGCTCAAACAGCCGAAGCAAACATCAATGCTGGTATTGCTGCTGCTAACCAAATTGTTGGTTTCTTACGCGACGGCATCAACAAATTCCAAGTGAACAAATAATTGTCGATAGTTACTTGTCGATAGTCATAAAAAATCTCGAACTAATGTTCGAGATTTTTTTCTTATACAACGTACTCCACATTGCTTATATCAAGGCGTAACCAAAGTAGGGACGCACGGTTCGTGCGTCCGTGCTACCAATACACTACAGGGCACAAATCTTTCTTTTTGGTTGGCATGGTGTAAATAAGCGATATTTCGTTACTCCACGAACCGTTTTGCCTATCGGAAGTAAACAAATCAAACACGTAATACAATTGGAATCCCTTGTAGTACGCACCTGCAGTAAACGATACGGTATGTACTTGATCGATGTCTGTTTTGTACGAAACCCCTATTATAACAGGTTGATAGCAGATACCTGCACCAATGTAAGCTTGCTTAAAATCGGCTTGTTGTTGGTATGAGGCATTGGCAAAGAAATAATTATCAGAGAATCCTTGGCTTTTTAAGCCATGATTTAACTTCAAATCTTGCACAAACCCAATTTGACCCACGTATTTACGAGGCAGATATTGCGTATTGGGAACAAAACCATTATCGGGTTCGGCCAGGTGATAAACGGCAAAACCTACCATCAATTTGTGCTCAAACACGTAACTAGCCCCTACCGAGAAGTCAAAAAAGGCTTTGCTTTGGTTTTCCCATTGTTCGGCACTAGAAGGCAACATACTGCCTGTAGTTGGGTCGTATTGGTCGCCAAAAGTAAGACCATCCACGTTTAGTTGATTTAAGAAACAGCTAGCCTGCAAACCCAAACGAATAAAATGCTTATCGGCCAAACGGAAAGTGTGTGCATACACCGCATCAAATTGGTGCACACCAAAAACAGACGAATGCTGATCGTACGAATACGAAGCACCCACCGAACACATTTGTTTGTACACATTCTGATCGTACGATACGCGTACCGTATGGTAATTGTTACTTAACATGGGCCATTGCATGCGGTAGTTGACACCCAAACGCATGGTATTGGCAGCACCCACCGACGATGGGTTCAAACTAAAAGGCACCACATTGTGGTTATTGAACGAATAATCTTGTGCCAACACAGCGGTTGCACCCAACATAAAACTAACTATCCAAATTGCAATACGTTTCATCTTTCTCTCCTCCTCTATTTAACAATGGATACTTGACCTTTTAACGTAGCTTCGCGAAGAGAACCGTCTACCGTGGCAGTGTAATGAGCGACCCATCCGTACACGCCCCAAGGACACGGTTTACCCTGATAAGTACCATCCCATACATCAGTGGGCAGTTTCCCTTCAAACACCACTTCGCCTAGTCGGTTGTAAATGTAATAATCTAAGGTGCTTAGGTGGTGGGTTCCATAAAATTGGAACACATCGTTTAACCCATCGCCGTTGGGGGTAAAGGCATTGGGAGCCCAAATATCTTTCCAAATATTAATTTCGCTCTCGCCCTGAAAAACACAACCGTATTCGTCAACGGCAGTAACCGATAGCATAAAGGGTTCAGAGAAATTATCGACGTTGTAGGAATAAACCGTATCGGCGGTTTGCAGTACATCAGTTCCATCGCCCATATCCCAATACCATTTTGTATGCGACGAGGGTTGTACACCGGTAATATGTACGTTGCTGCTGCCCATTTCTACCCAAGTAGGACTAACCTGAAACTCAAACGTTGGTACAGGTAACCGATTGAGCAAGATTTGTGTGGTAGAACTACAAGAAAACTCGTTGGTTCCTTTTACGGTAATCAAAACGGGCTCGTCGTATAGCACATCCAATCGGTCCGATTGATGAAACTCAATACCTTCTATGGTTGGAACAGCACTCCATTGATAGGTCAAAGCCCCTTCTGCCACCAACACTACCGAGTCGGGCTTGGTGGGACAGGCCACCTCTTTGGCTACGTGTAAGGTTACTTGATTGGGATGATATACGGTTACGGGTATTTCTACTACATTCGACAAACACCCATCGGCCGAAACACCGCGCACGGTATAGGTCTTATCAGTCGTAGGCGCTACCACCAAGGTCCCCAAGGTTTCAGTTGTACCGGCCCATAAATAATTATCAGCTCCGGTTACCTGCAAGGTAGCCTC
>JAGCMZ010000193.1 GCA_017646225.1 Paludibacteraceae bacterium
CCAAAAAGCGAAAATACCACCCAAATGCTAGCAACAATCAGGTAGCCTTCTCGTTTGCCCATGGGTTGTTTTTCGGGGCAGAGAACAATGCACATCCCGCCCGTAATGCTAGTAACAATCAAGGCATACAACAGGGGCCAAAAATTTTCTTGGTAACCAACCGATACCAACGTTGCAATGAGCATAAAGAAGGCTTCTACCAAAAGTAGGTAGCCAATAACCCGAATAACCGATTGGATGTGTAAAACTTTCATTACTTAAAGAGCTTTTCTATCTTATGAACGGTGTCTTCTCCGCAGAAAACAATCACCCTATCGCCCGCCTGAATGTGGGTTTCACCCACGGCAACCATGCCCTTGTCGTTGCGAACCACGCCACCAATGGTGGTGTTTTGGGGTAATTTGAGGTTTTTAAGGCAATCTTTGGTAATGGGAGAGTCGTCTTCTGCCATCAATTCTACCACCAATGCATCTACAAAGGTGAGGCATTTTACCGATACATCACCACCCAAAATAAGTTGGTAAATGTGGCTGGCAGCAATAATCTTTTTGTTGATAATGGCGCCAATGTCCAAACTTTCTGCCATGGCAATATAGTCGTTGTTTTCTACCTCTGCAATGGTACGTTTTACCCCTAGGTTTTTGGCTGTTAGGCACGCCAAAATATTGGTTTCAGAATTGCCCGATAAGGCAACAAAGGCATCGTACGATTCAATGTCTTCTTCTTTTAGCAAGGCAATATCTCGTCCGTCACCATTGATTACCATGGCTTTGTCGGTTTTTTCCAAAAGGTTGAGCCCTTTTTCTTTGTCTTGTTCAATTACCTTGATGTTCATGCTTCCGGGCAACTCTTGTATGGCTCTAACCCCAATACGGCTGGCTCCCAAAAACATGGTGCTTTTTATTTCAAAATCTTCTTTTCCCGATAAAATACGCACCTCGTCAATGCCGTCGCGTGTGGTCAAAAAATAAACGATGTCATCGATCAAAATTTTGTCTTTGCCCATTGGAATAATGGTATCGTGTCCTCTTTTAATAACCACCACGCGCAAACGGTTGTTGTTTTGAAAAGCCGTCATCAGTTGTTGGTTGACAAGCGGAGACGATGCCCTGATTTTGGTGGCAAGAATGATCAATTCTCCGTCCGAAAATTCTAGGTATTGTCTTACCCAACCTTTTTGTAATCCGTTGACAATTTCGTCGGCAGCCAATCGTTCTGGGTAAATAAGCGAGTCGACCCCCATGCTTTTAAAGAATTCCTTGTTTTTAGGCAAAAGGTATTCTTTGTTGTCAATACGTGCCAAGGTTTTTTGTGCACCTAAGTTGGTGGCCAATAGGCAAGCAGTAATGTTGGTGCTTTCGTATGGAGTAACCGCTACAAACAAGTCGGCCGATGGTACTTGTGCTTCGCGTAAATCTTTTAACGATGTAGGACTTCCTACTACCGCCAATATTTCGTAGTTTGATTCCAATTGTTTTATCTTTTCGGTTTTTTCGTCCAATAAAACAATGGTATGTTTTTCTTTCGATAACATTTTGGCAAGGTGCGTACCTACCGCGCCAGCGCCAGCAATTACAATTTTCATTTAATATCGAATCAATTTAGCCCTATCCATTTGACGTTTGTCGTCTTTTTCTTTCAGGCTTTGTCGTTTGTCGTATTCTTTTTTACCTTTTGCCAAGGCAATTTTTACTTTCGCTAACCCTCTTTCGTTGATGAAAAGTGAGGTAGGAACAATGGTTGTTCCAGGCGTAGCTAACCCACGTTACAATTTGCGTAATTCCTTTTTGGTTAGCAAAAGTTTTCTATCTCTAGAGGGTATATGGTTGTTGTACGAACCA
>JAGCMZ010000194.1 GCA_017646225.1 Paludibacteraceae bacterium
ACATGGTTTGTACAATGCACTCGCCCCTAAATGACGCCAATTGTTCTATCAATGTTTCCATAGAGAAATCGGACGATACAGGGCGATTCATTTTAAGCAAGGTATCAGGTATTGCACTATCTAACTTTAAGATTGCATTGTCTACTTGTCGCAAACCATCTAACACCGCAGGTTTGTCCAATTGCCAAGCATTGGTCAGTACCGATATTTTTGCATCGGGATAGTAACGATTACGCAACTTTTGGGTATCCAACACAATTTCTTTGAAAGCTGGATGCAAGGTTGGTTCGCCATTACCCGCAAAGGTAAAGGTATCTATGGGTTCACCATCGGCTTGCTTGTAAGCCATGAGTTTTTCCTCAAGGGCAGTACGTACTTGTTCACGCGTGGGTAGTTGCGTATCCTCACGTCCATCCGCATTCAATCCACATTCACAATAAATGCAATCGAACGAACAAATCTTTCCGTTTTGAGGCAACAAGTTTATGCCCAACGACACTCCCAATCGGCGACTCTTGATAGGGCCAAATATAACCGTATTAAATAACATTACTTCAATAAATTTGCTTGTGCTTTCGCCACTCTTTCAAAGCTAAATCCAGCCAACACCTCTTGCATCAAACCTTTGATTTGATCGTTGCATAAGTTGCCAATACTTCCTTCGTGGGTATGCTGAATGTTTTTATCGGGGGTAAAGTTACCCGCTTCAATTTCCAATCCTACTTGTTTGTAAGCATCGCGGAAAGGAGTACCCGCCAATGTACGTTTATTCACCTCTTCTACACTGAAAATAAGGTCGTATTTAGCATCATCCAAAATGCTCTCGTTTACCTTAATTTGTTCAATCATAGAGCGCGTCATGACCAAAATATCAATCATTTCATCGAACATAGGCAAATAAACCTCTTTAATAATCTGCAAATCGCGGAAATAACCCGATGGCAAATTATTGATAATCATGGTTATTTGTTGAGGGATGCCTTGCAATTTATTGCATTTGGCACGGGTTAGCTCAAATACATCAGGATTCTTTTTATGAGGCATGATGCTCGAACCCGTTGTAAACTTATCGTCCAATTTTAAGAAACCAAAGTTTTGGCTGGTGTACATACAGCTATCAAATGCCAATTTAGCTATGGTACCGGCAACCGATGCCAAAGCAGATGCCAC
This sequence comes from Paludibacteraceae bacterium, assembly GCA_017646225.1. Classification (GTDB taxonomy): domain Bacteria; phylum Bacteroidota; class Bacteroidia; order Bacteroidales; family Paludibacteraceae; genus Enterocola. The sequence goes on from JAGCMZ010000194.1 coordinate 1,171, forward strand.
AATGCGTTCGGTTTTACCACGTCCCATTTGTGCATACACTACGTTGTAGTCCATGCTATCAAAGCCCAACAAATCGGTGGTTAATTGACGATTCAAGGGGAAAGAGTTGCCGTAGCCTGCAGCCGAACCCAATGGATTACGATTTACTATTTTGTAGGCGCTCAACAACAATTGCATGTCGTCCAACAAGCTTTCTGCGTATGCACCAAACCACAAACCAAAAGACGATGGCATGGCAATTTGCAAGTGGGTATATCCGGGCAATAACACATGTTTATAGCGTTCACTTTGCACCATTAAGGCATTGAACAAGGCTGTAACCTCTTCTACCACCTCTTGCAATTTGGCACGGGTAAACAAACGCAAGTCAACCAAAACTTGGTCGTTACGCGAACGTCCGCTGTGTAACTTTTTACCCACGTCGCCCAACATCATTTCTACTTGCGAGTGAATGTCTTCTACTCCTTCTTCAATTTCAAAATTGCCTTTTTCGATGTTGGCATAAATGCCTTTCAAGCCAGTAAGAATTGCTTGCAAGTCTTCTGGACTCAACAAACCAATTGATTCTAGCATGGTGGCATGCGCCATCGATCCCAACACATCGTAAGGAGCCAAAAACATATCCATTTCGGCATCCCTGCCAATGGTATAACGTTCTATATCGCTATCTACTCGGGTTTTCTTTTCCCACAATTTACTTGCCATAACTTCTTTAATAAGGTATTTTTGATAAGATCGTTGCTATTTGATTCACGCCGTCCTTTAGCTTACTACCCACCATCATTTTCAACATAAATGGGATGTCAGCTTTCAGCGTTACTTTCATTTTGGTATCGTAAGCTTCTTTCTCTACCAACTGAATCCACATAAAAACCTCAACGGGGGTATCATCGCCCGAAAATTTAATGGTTTTACATGGCTCCTTTTCGATAATCTTAAATCCCATTTGACCAAAATTATCGATGGTAAAACGACAACTATCGGCGGTAACCGCAATGTCTTTTACCTTTTCGGTTGCTTCGGGTGGCAGGTTGTTAAGCAAGGGTTGCAAATTTTCCAAATTCGATAATTTATCGAAAATTTGCTGAGCCGATGCTTGTACGTGAACAACGTTGCTTTCGTAGGTTTCCATGGGCTATTATTTGTTCCAATTAGAAGGATCTTTGCGCCATTCTTGCAAAGTAGGTATTACAGAAGCATCAATGTAGTTGATTTCTGCAGCAGCCTCTACCAAAGCGTTATAATTTGAAAGTGTGGTTAGTTCTACATTAGCAGCAGCAAATTGCTCTTGAGCCAATGGGAATTGATAGGTAAAAATAGCCACCATACCCAATACATTAGCTTGTTTTTCTTCGCGAAGCGCAGCCACTGCTTTTAAGCTACTACCACCGGTAGAAATAAGGTCTTCTACTACCACTACTTTTTTGCCTTCTTCCAAGTAACCTTCTACCAAATTTTTCATACCATGGTCTTTGGCACTAGAACGAACGTACACAAAAGGCAAGCCCAATGCATCGGCAACCAAAGCTCCTTGTGCAATAGCACCCGTAGCCACACCTGCAATTACCTCAACATCAGGATACTTTTCCATAATGATGCGAGCCAACTCCAATTTAATGGTGCTACGAACCTTAGGGTACGACAAGGTTTTGCGGTTGTCGCAATAAATAGGCGATTTCCAACCACTTGCCCAGGTAAAAGGTTCATTAGGACGTAATTTCACTGCCTCTACCTCTAACAATTGTGAGGCTACTAATTTTTCTACTGTATTCATATTATGTATGCTAATTAAATGCTTATAATAATCGTGCAAATATACAACATATTTACCACTTGATGTCATTACTGAACCAGCGCTCGCCACTTTTCTATCAATTGCACCATGTCAGCAGGGAGCTCTGAATTAAAAAACATGCGTTTATGCGTACGCGGATGCTCAAATCCCAAGGTTTTGGCGTGCAAGGCTTGACGTGGACAAACTTCAAAGCAGTTTTTTACAAATTGGGTATACTTGGCCTGCGTAGTTCCCTTTAAAATTTGATCACCACCATATCGTTCATCGTTAAACAAGGTATGCCCTAGGTGTTTCATGTGCACCCTAATTTGATGGGTACGACCCGTTTCTAACTTACACTCCACTACACTGACGCAATTAAAATGCTCCAACACCGTGTAATGGGTAACAGCATGCTTACCTCCCTCTTTATCGGGCGGATAAACGGCCATTTGCAACCTATCTTTGGGATTGCGACCTATGTAGGTATCAATCGTTCCCTGTTTTTGAGCAGGCACCCCCCACACTACCGCCTGATACAACCTATCGGTGGTTTTATAAAAGAATTGCTTAGCCAAAAACATCTTGGCGTAATCGTTCTTAGCCACCACCAACAATCCCGATGTATCCTTATCGATGCGATGCACCAATCCTAAACGAGGGTCGGATGCATTAAATTTCTCGTTCCCTGCAAAATGATACGCCAAAGCATTCAAAAGCGTACCCTCAAAATTACCATGACCTGGATGCACCACCATACCAGCCGCTTTATTTACTACCAATAAATCATCGTCCTCGTACACAATATCAATAGGAATATTTTGAGGGATAATTTCGGTATCACGGGGTGGATAATCCAACACGATGGTCACCACATCGTTCGGTTTTATTTTGTAGTTCGATTTAGTAGTTTTATCGTTTACCAACACATTACCCGCCTCTAGTGCCGCCTGAATTTTGGTGCGCGATGCGTGTTGAATACGATCCGATAAAAATTTATCAATACGCATCAACGACTGCCCAGGGTCAGCCACAAATCGAAAATGCTCAAAACGTTCTAATTCCGAGTTTTCTTCGTCCAGTCTATCTTCTTGTATGGTTTCTTCCAACATACAGCAAACTGTCTATATCCCACTATCTAATCGTTCGATTATTTACCCTTACCAACATGCAATACTACTTCCGAGCGATAAGGCAGTTTTTGGGCTGTTTTCACTTCTTCGCCCTTATAATCGACATACAACACAAGATCTTTGTAATTTGATGGCTCGTGTTTGATGCGCTTCACTACAAAACCAGCGGCTTCAATCTGAACGATGGCTTGACGCAACGACATATCCACCACATCAGGGAAAGTAACCATTTGTGCCGACTTTGCATTGACCGTAACATAAATACGGCGTCCGCCTTTAACAAGGGTTTTTGCTCCAGGAGTTTGTTCTAGCACGGTATTTGGTTTTGCATCAGGAACAAACAAAGAATCAACCACACTACACTCCATGCCGTTATCTTGCAAAGTCTGAGTAGCCTCTTCTATGGTCAATCCTCTCACATCAGGAACGGGTTGTGCCTCTCCGTGTCGCGAATAGATATCCAACCAGTTAAACAAGAGCAACAATAGCAAAAATGCCACCACAATCATCCCTAATAGATGAAATAAAATGGAATATTTTTTGACAAATTCTAAAACTTTCACTGCGTTTATTTTTTATATAAAACAATCAAATCCATCTAATAAAAGCGTGTAATACTCAATTGCTTGCGTAATTTCGTCTGCTTTTATGTACTCATCCGCACTGTGCGAGCGAGCAGAATCTCCAGGACCCACTTTTACCGATGGGAAAGGCATCAAAGCCTGATCTGACATGGTAGAAGAACCAAATACGCCTCTATGGGTTGCCAAATGTTTTTGCACAAGAGGATGATCCATCGCAATTCCAGATGCCCTCAATCGCATGGATCTTGGGGTTACTTCAGCCTGCATATTGGCTTGCATAATTTCCAACACTTCTTGGTGCGAATAACATTCTGTCAAACGAACATCTGCCGTAAACTTACAAGTATCTGGTATCACGTTGTGCTGACTTCCAGCTTCTATCATGGTCACCGTCAACTTTACCTCGCCCAACGTAGGCGATTTCTTCTCAAACTCGTAATTTCTACACCAATCGATATCGTCTAGTGCCTTATACAAAGCATTCTCTCCTTCGTTACGAGCAGCATGACCTGCTTTGCCATGCGCCACACAATCCACTACCATCAGCCCCTTTTCTGCAATGGCCATTTCCAAACCCGTAGGCTCGCCCACAATGGCTAAATCAATTTTAGGCAAATGCTGCAACAACAATTCTATGCCATTTTTTCCAGAAACTTCTTCTTCGCACGATATGCCTATAATCAGGTTGTATGCTTGTTGAGTGGTGCGCAAATAATCAAATACTGCAATGAGCGACACCACCGAGGCATGCGCATCATTCGAACCCAACCCATAAATCAAACCAGCTTCTTGCGTTGCTGCAAAAGGTTCTTTGGTCCAACTATCGCGGGGTTTTACGGTATCGATATGCGAATTGAGCAACACAGTAGGTTTGCTTGCATCATAAGCAGAAGCATAACTGTACAGATTATTACCCACACGCTTCACTTCCCACGCAAGATTCTTTTGCAGGTACATCTCCAAGAAATCTGCTTTAGCCACCTCGTCGCGACTAATAGACGGAATTGCAAGCATTTGCATTAGCAACTGAAGGGTATCATTTACTGTCATTTCGCTCTGTTTTAGATAGACAATTTTATCAAGACAAAGGTAATCATTTTCAGAAAAAAAACACTACTTTTGCACAACTAACTATATGCTATGCGAAAACTTGCCGTAACAGAACTACAACGCATCGATATTGACACGTTCAAACAAAGTCAAAAAATCCCATTGGTAATGGTTTTGGACAACGTACGAAGCCTACACAACATTGGCTCCATTTTTAGAACAGCCGATGCTTTTCGCGTTGAACACATCTACCTTTGCGGCATCACAGCTACCCCTCCACACGCCGAAATTCACAAAACAGCATTGGGCGCAGAAAACTCGGTGGAATGGACCTTTTTTGAAGATACGATAGACGCTGTAAAGCACTTGCAAACCCAAGGTTTTATTGTATATGCGGTAGAGCAAGCCGAAAATAGCATTGAACTTACAAACCTAACATTAGACCCCACAAAACAATACGCCATGGTGGTGGGTAACGAAGTAAAAGGCGTGGGACAAGCAGTCGTAGATGCTTGTCAAGGATGCATTGAAATTCCTCAGTTTGGCACCAAACACTCGCTTAATGTCAGCATCGCTGCCGGATTGGTTATGTGGGACGCATTTAAACAACTCTATGGAACCATTAACTGTGATTAAAGTAGGCGGTAAGATTGTAGAAGAATCAGACAGCCTTAACGATTTATTAAACAAGTTTTCTACCATTAACGGTGCCAAAGCATTGGTACACGGAGGCGGTCGCTCTGCCACCAAGATTGCCAGCCAATTGGGCATTGAAAGCACCATGGTAAACGGCAGACGCATCACCGACGAAGCCATGCTACAAGTAGTAACCATGGTATACGGTGGTTTGGTAAACAAAGGCATTGTAGCCGGATTACAAGCCAGAGGCATGAATGCTCTTGGTTTAACCGGTGCCGACCTATCCGTTATTAAAAGCGACAAACGTCCCGTTAAAGACATCGACTACGGATTTGTAGGCGACGTAAAAGAAGTGGACGACAAAATGCTAGCCAATTTAATCCAACTCGGCATTCTTCCTGTAATGGCTCCACTTAGTTATTCTAAAGAGTACGGGTTACTCAATACCAATGCCGATACCATTGCTGCCGAGACCGCAAAAGCACTCTCTAAACATTACGAAACAACCCTTGTATATTGTTTTGAGAAAAAGGGAGTTTTATTCGATGAAAACGACGATAATAGCGTTATCCCAACCATCACACCAGATCTGTTTGAGCAATACAAAGCAGAAGGTATTATCCAAGGTGGCATGATTCCAAAACTAGAAAATGCCTTTGACGCATTGCACGCAGGAGTAAAAGAAGTCATCATTACCCAGGCAGCCGATTTAGGCACCAACCAAGGAACAAAAGTAGTTTTAGCATAACTCATATACATGCGACACGCAGGCATCCCATTACCAGAGCCACTAATCAATAACGACTTACTCATTGGCATAGTCGTTACGTTAGGTGTCGCTATGCTTGTCTTGCTTAAACAACCCCGATCGCTCGTTCTTTCCTCGCTAGCCGGGGTAATCACCAACGATGGCTTTTTTGCAAAAAATGCTACCATTGGCGACCATGCAAAACATTACATTCTACTCGTTTTAAGCGTGTTAGGACTAAGCCTATATGCAACAAAACTGTTTACTCCTCTCCAATTTGAATGGAAACAAATAGGGCTTACATTCCTAGGGATATGTTCGTTCTTGGTGGTTAAACTATTACTAATGAATGTATACTTCCGATTATTCTTCGGAAAAAAATCCAGAGAACTTCTGTATCAATACATTAGCCTCATTATTATCATAGGAATTGTGGCCTACTTTGGCTATACACTGCTACAATATGCACCCCTAATTCCGCCTATTATTATCCATACCATCATCGGCATTATTTGCGTCTGTTGCGTTCTATTGGTGATTTATATTTTATTTAAGGATTTTTTCAATAGACCCTACTTATTTTTCCATTTTATTTTGTACCTTTGCACCCTCGAAATACTACCCATTTTGGCCATTGCAAAAAGCTTGGCATGAGGGATATTTGATTGTCAAATTTAAAAGGTTAAAACATTGAAAATTAAGAACATACTTGTATCTCAACCAAGACCAACAAGTGAGAAATCTCCTTACTTTGATATCGAAGAGAAATACAATGTTCACATCGATTTCAGACCACTTATCAAGGTAGAAGGTCTTAGTTTACAAGAATTCCGAGCACAACGCATCGAAGTTTTAGACTACACTGCCGTTATTTTTACTGCACGTACGGCCATTGATCATTTCTTTAGACTATGCGAAGAAATGCGCATTACCATACCAGAAACCATGAAATATTTCTGCGTTTCTGAAAAAATCGCGTTGTACCTGCAAAAATTCATCAAGTATCGCAAACGCAAAGTATTCTTTCCTACCACAGAAACCAACAAGGTAGAAGAATTACTTCCACAAATTAAGCGTCACCTAGATGAAAAATACCTATATGCTGTATCGGATGTATGCAAAGACAACTTTATCAGCACCTTGCAAAACAACAAAGTAACTTGCACCAAAGCTGTATTTTACAAAACCGTCAGCAACGATTTTAGCAAAGACGAATCGTTCAACTACGACATGTTGGTATTCTTCAGTCCAGAAGGAATCAACTCGTTGCTTAAAAACTTCCCTAACTTTGAACAAGGAGATATTGTAATTGCCGCATTGGGAACCAAAACAGCACAAGCCGTTACAGACGCAGGCTTACGCCTAGATATTGCAGCAGGCACACCTCAAGCACCTTCAATGACAGGAGCCATCGAGGCCTTCTTTAAAGAAAATAAAGTCAATAAAAAATAAAAAGACACAGTAACTCTTTTTACCTATCCCAAAAATTCGTATTTTTGGGATATTTTTTTTGTATGCCTACCTTACCAAAATACGAACGATTATGCGGTGAAATCGCGGTAAATCTTCTCTTCAGTCAATCAAAACGATTTACTGCCTACCCTTTGCGTGTCCACTACGCATTGCGCCCCGATAACAAAAATGCTCGTTTTATGGTATCGATTCCTAAAAAACTCTTCAAACATGCAGTAGATAGAAATCTACTGAAAAGACGTGTTCGCGAGGCCTATCGAAAATACAAACCCACCCTATCGATAGACATCGCATTTGTTTACATGGACAAAGAAATAGGCAATGCTGCAACCATCGAAAAAGCGGTCAAAAAGGCCATCGATAAGATTACACTCACCCATTCACCCAATAATTGAAAGAACAATCTTACATAGAAATTTTAGGTGCCAGGGTACATAACCTTAAAAATGTAGATGTACGCATTCCACACAACCAACTCACCGTTATTACAGGCTTGAGCGGTAGTGGTAAATCGTCATTGGCTTTTGACACCCTTTATGCAGAGGGTCAACGCCGCTACATCGAAACCTTTTCTGCCTACGCTCGCAATTTCTTGGGCACGATAGACCGACCCGATGTAGATGAAATTAACGGTTTAAGTCCCGTTATTGCCATCGAGCAGAAAACTACCAATAAAAACCCACGTTCAACGGTAGGAACTACCACCGAGATTTACGACTTTTTACGTCTGTTGTTCGCAAGGGCTGGCGAAGCCTATTCGTACGTAACAGGCAAAAAGATGGTAAAATACACCGAAGAACAAATTATACAACTCATCAACCAAGAGTACGAAGGAAAAAATATTTTTATTTTAGCCCCCGTTGTACGCGCCCGCAAAGGACATTACCACGAGTTATTTGAACAACTTCGTAAAAAAGGATTTTTAAACGTACGAATTGATGGCGTTTTGCGCGAAATAAAGCAAGACATGCGATTGGAGCGATACAAACTACATGACATTGAAGTAGTTATCGATAAATTGCAGGTAAACGAAACCGCGCAAAAGCGTCTTAAAAAATCGCTACAACTGGCCATGATGCACGGCAACGGTATGGTTGCCATTGTAGAAAAAGACAGCAATGCCATACGCTACCTAAGCCAACAGCTCATGTGTCCCGACAGTGGTATTGCGTATGCCGAACCAGCTCCACACAATTTCTCGTTCAATTCGCCCAAGGGATGCTGCACCCATTGCCATGGCATGGGTTACATCAGCCAAATTGATATCAAAAAAATCATCCCCGATACATCCATTAGTATATACGATGGAGGTATTGCGCCACTCGGCAAATACAAATCACTTCCTATCTTTTTACAAATCAGTTCTTTGTGCGATAGCTATCAATGCGACATAAAGATGCCTATAGAAGATTTGCCAGAAGAACTCATCGATAAAATCATCCATGGCACCAATGAGCGCATTATCATTCAAAGCACCATAGAAGGAGTCAGCAATTACGTTAGCAGTTACAACGGATTGGCCGATTACATTCAACAACAAACCGAATTAGAAGCATCTGCTAGTGCGCAACGTTGGGCGGAACAATTCTCGCAAACCATCGTATGCCCACATTGCAACGGAACGCGCCTCAACACCGAAGCGCTTCACTACAAAATTGCCGACAAAAACATCGCCGAACTCTCTAACATGGATTTAGATATGTTGTACCAATGGTTTTCCACCATCGACACACAACTATCCGCCCAACAGCACATCATTGCCGACGAAATTATCAAAGAGATCAAAACCCGGCTCTCTTTTTTGCTCGATGTTGGCTTGCACTATTTATCCCTTGCAAGATCTTCCGACAGTTTATCGGGTGGTGAAAACCAACGCATCCGCTTGGCAACACAAATAGGTTCGCAATTGGTAAATGTACTGTACATTCTTGACGAGCCCAGCATTGGATTGCATCCACGCGACAACGTACGACTCATAGAATCACTCAAAAAACTGCGCGACATTGGCAACACCATTATCGTAGTAGAACACGACGAAGAGATGATGCTTTCTGCCGATTACATCGTGGACATGGGGCCCTTGGCCGGTCGTTTGGGTGGCGAAGTAGTATTTCAAGGCACACCCAAAGAAATGCTAAAAACCAACACCTTAACCGCCTCGTACATCAACAAAACCAAGCAAATAACCCCGCCAGTAGAGCCTCGCGAGGGCAATAATTTATACCTATCCTTGCACGGGGCAAGCGGAAATAACCTAAAGAATGTTTCGGTCAAATTCCCCTTGGGCAAGTTTATTTGCATCACAGGCGTATCGGGCAGCGGAAAATCGAGCTTAATAAACGGAACACTGTATCCTATCCTAAGCCAGCATTTTTACCGTTCCTTGCAAAAACCATTGCCATACCAAAGCATAGAAGGCATCGAAAATATCGACAAAGTTATATCGGTCGATCAAGCGCCCATTGGAAAGACTCCTCGCTCTAATCCTGCCACTTACACAGGGTTATTTACAGAAATACGCAATCTATTTGCTTCTATGCCAGAGGCAAAGATTCGAGGCTACAAGGCAGGCCGATTCTCTTTTAACGTAAAAGGCGGTCGCTGTGAAACTTGCCAAGGCAACGGATTTGAACGACTCGAAATGGGATTTATGTCGGACGTTTACGTTCCATGCAAAGACTGCCGAGGCAAACGTTACAACCGCGAAACACTGGCCATTAAATTCAAGGGTAAATCCATTGCCGATGTGTTGGATATGACCATCAACCAAGCCGTTGAATTCTTTGAGAACGTACCCACCATCCTACCCAAACTAAAAACCTTGCAAGAAGTGGGGTTGGGTTACATCAAATTAGGACAATCGTCTACCACCTTATCGGGTGGCGAAAATCAGCGGGTAAAACTAGCCACAGAACTAGCCAAAAGAGACACTGGTAAAACCCTTTACATTCTAGATGAACCTACCACGGGTTTACATTTTGAGGATATTGCCGTCTTATTAAAAGTGCTCAATACATTGGTCGATAAGGGCAACACCGTTATTGTTATCGAACACAACGTGGACGTCATCAGAAATGCTGATTATCTAATTGACATGGGTCCAGAAGGTGGCCGCCACGGTGGACAAGTTGTAGCAACAGGAGCACCCCAAGAATTAAAGAAAAATCAGTTAGGCGTTACCGCTACGTTTTTATAAGATGAGTAAAAGAATCTTTTCTATATTAATTTACCTAATGGTAACCTGCAGCACCTTGTTGCATGCCGCCACTACCCTTGTACAAGGCCAGGACAGCACGTACGCAGGCAAACAGCTATACCTCTATACTTGGAACGACGGATGGGAATACACAAAAACCATTTTTGACAGTTGTACCGTTGCTCCCAACGGAGAATTCCAATTCCAATTTGACCTAGAAGAGACCCGAAAAGCACAAGTAACCCTAGGAAAATACGAAGGTTGTATATTTGTGGAACCTGGAAAAACCTATTCCATTAATCTACCCAGTTACGAAGAGCCCTCTAAAGCAGATTTATTAAATCCCTACTATCAACCACAAGAGTTGTTGCTCAGTTTTAATAATCTGCCCAAAGACGACATTAATCAACTCATTACACTGTTTGAAGATGCCTTTGACAAGCAATGGATGCAATTACTGCAAGCAAACATTACCCCCCAACGCATTGAGCAAGCCATGATGACGATCGATAGCATTTGCCCTCCTACGGAACAGCCCTTTATGGAGCAATATCGACAATACCGCTACGCTTTAATGGTAAATTTACATGCTTCATCAGCCCCCGATTTATCCATCAGAACCTATTTCCTAGACAAACCTGTTTTATACCATCAACCCGCTTACTGGGAAGCCTTCGAAGCTATTTTCCCTCATTTTGACCATTTAACAGGCTTGCACAACAATACTGCATTATTCGAACTAGCCCTCATGCAGAAAGTAGAATCGGGCGATCTTCCTATTTCTAGACTTAGCTATATAAGCACTCCCGAAAATCAAAAAATTGCCCATTTCATCGAGCAAAACAAGAAATCCCTACAAAAAGGACACCCTATCCATTTGGGCACATTAGTCAATATACAAGGAGATAGCATCGATTCCAACGATTTGAATTTTCCAAAGGCTTACATTGCCTTCACCAACACTCGCTTAAACGAATGTGAGGCTATTATTGCATACGCCGATAAAATGAACAAAAAATTCCAACATAGATGTTTGTTTTTGGTTATCTTTACAGACGAATCAGAACGTGCCATACAAAAAGCTTGCAAAGGTATCCGAAACAAGACATGGTACTTTGCTGCAACAAAAAATCAACACCTATTACAACAATTCAATAACACACACGTACCTGCTTATTACTTATTGGACGCCAGTAGCAAACTTATGCAGGTACCAGCACCCGAACCCCAAAATTTTGAGCCATGAAAAAGCACATTCCTAATTTTATTACCTCACTAAACCTATTCTCTGGTTGCCTTGCTGTTCAATTTGCTATTTACGGCAATCCTGTTATGTGTGCCATCTGCATCTTTTGCTCGGCCGTATTCGACTTTTTTGATGGCTTTGCTGCACGATTATTGCATACCACCTCTGCTATTGGCAAAGAGTTGGATTCACTAGCCGATGCCATCAGCTTTGGTTTTGCACCAGCGGCTCTTGTTTTCTCTATGTTTAAAGAGTATCCCTATAGCGATTCAATACTAGACATCGCACCCTATATTCCATACGCTGCTTTTATTATTGCCGTTTTCTCGGCTATTCGCCTAGCGAAATTCAACATAGACGAACGTCAACATCATTCCTTTATTGGCATGCCCACACCCGCTAATGCTTTACTCATCGTAGGCATTGCTAACTCGCCCATTTTGGACGTTGCATGGAAAACACCTATTTGGGGGCTCGCTTTCCTTGGTGTACTGATTGTATTCTCTTCGTATATGTTAGTATGCGAACTACCCATGTTCTCGCTTAAAACCCCTTCAAAATTTCCGCTCATTTTTGCCATTACGAGCGTTGTATTAACCGTTACACTATTCTGCTTGGGATTAGGTCTTTTAGGCTTAACCATTAGTATGATTGGCTACATTCTAGCCTCGGTTATTATGGCAAAATGCTGCAAAGCATGAACACGCTAAAAAAAGTCATATCATTCCTACTGTTATTGCCTGTCTACTTTTACAGAGCATGCATATCGCCCCTAACACCTCCTTCATGTCGTTATACACCAACATGTTCTGCATACATGATAGAGGCCATAAAAAAACACGGACCTTTTAAGGGACTTTGGTTAGGTATAAAAAGAATATGCCGCTGTCACCCATGGGGCGGCAGCGGCTATGATCCCGTACCTTAACAGTACTATTGTTTAGGCATCTTTCTCTGTTACAGATTTGTTGCGAGTTTCTTGGTATTGTTCCACTACATTCAAAATGTAATCTCCAATCTTTTCGCATTCACCAATCATATCCATGTAAGTAACACTCACTTCGTATGGATATTTTTGTTCTTTTACATTGGTTGCATTCATCATGCGGTATTCGTTTCTCAAGGCATTGATTTCGCGCTCAATACTGATTGATTTTTCGATGCTACCCATGGTCATATCGGCCATGTTTTCATTAAGCACATTCATCATTTCAGCCAAAGCCTCGTCCACTTTTACAAACATATTTTCAATACGTTTTGTCATTTCTTCCGAGTATTCAATGGCATCGTTGCGTTTACGCATAATGGTCTTAGCCAAGTTGAAGCTACTATCACCAATACTTTCAATTTCTGATACTACACGCAAAAGAGCGTGAACGTTCTTTTTACTAGTAGTACTCAACCTTCCTTCTGCCGCTTTGGTTAGGTATTTAGCAATTTCTACCTCCATACGGTCGCTAATGCCTTCGTATTTCTCTACACGGGCATATATTTTAGCCGCCTCTTCGCCATTCTTAGCATAGAACAGCGATTTAGCGATATTGTACATCTTTATGTTACGTTGAGCGAATTCTAAGATTTCTTTATCTGCTTGCACAATCGATAACTCTGATGTAGACAACATACCACGCGAGATGTAAGTCAAGCGGAACTCATCGTCCGATGCTTTATGAGGAATAAGCAATGTTACCGTTTTGTTGATAAGACCCACAAAACCAACCATTACAACCGTATTGATAACGTTAAAGGCAGTGTGGAACATAGAAAGGCCAAACGAGGTTGCGACTTGTGCTTCTAGATATTGCTCTTTTAAAATAGCCTGTTCTGGTGTAAGCACAGCATTCGGATCGGTTATAGCAGCCATGGTTGCTGCATCTAATTGTTTGGTCATATCCATCAAGGCATGAGGAGAACCTTGTCCCATTTGCTCAATTAACCAAGAAATACCTTGGCAGAAAGGATAAAACAAGCACAATGCCCAAATTACACCAAATATATTAAACATGGTATGCGCTAGTGCAGCACGTTTAGCCGATGCATTGGCTGGGATAGCAGCAATGTTGGCAGTAATGGTAGTACCAATGTTTTCGCCCAATACCATCGCCGCAGCCAACTCAAATGGAATCCAACCCTTACCACACATAATTAAGGTAATGGCCATGGTAGCCGACGAAGATTGTACCACCACGGTTAAAATAGTACCCACCAACAAGAACAACAATACCGAGCCATATCCTAAGTCAGTAAACTGGGTTAAGAAAGCTAGAATCTCAGGGTTTTGTTGCAAATCGGGCACCGAATTTTTAAGTAATTCCAATCCCAAAAATAAAAGCGCAAAACCTATTAGCAATTCACCAAAGGATTTACGCTTACTGTTCGACGAGAACCAAAAAGGTATAGAAATAGCAATTACGGGTAAGGCAAGGTCGGCAATACTAAATTTAAAGCCAAACAACGAAATAATCCATGCCGTTACAGTTGTACCAATATTGGCACCCATAATAACCGATATAGCTTGCACCAACGACAACAATCCAGCATTCACAAAACTTACAACCATTACTGTCGTTGCAGACGATGACTGAATGATCGTAGTAATCAACAAACCAGTCAACACGCCCATAAAGCGGTTTTTAGTCATGATGGTTAAGATGGATCTTAACTTATCACCCGCCACCTTCTGCAAACCCTCGCTCATTAAGGTCATGCCATATAGGAACATCCCAAATGCACCTAAAAGCTCAATAAAATTTAAAAATGTGTATTCCACAACTATAAAAATTAGAATTACGATAGCAAATATATATTTTTTTGTATATTTACGAAACACATTTAAACAAATTATCTGCTTTTTGTTTCAAAATTATAACGCACCTATTAAAAATCTATTACACATGCAAAATCATCGTATAAAAATCATCTGCAAGAACAATGGGCAAAGCATCACGGCACCCATTGGAACTACTTTAAACGAGGCTTTATTGCTTTTACAGGTTCAAACCAAAAGCCCTATCGTAGGTGCTTTGGTCAACAACAAACCCACGTGTCTTCACATGGGATTATACAAAAACAAAACCATCGAATTTATTGAACAAAACACCAGTATCGGCAAACGAATTTACGTAAGATCGCTTGTATTCCTACTACACAAAGCCATAGAAGACACTTATCCAGGTGCTCGATTCAGGGTTGAATACGCCATCTCCAATGGTTATTATTGCACCATCGAGATAGACAAGCAACGCATCTCTATGGAACAACTAAAAACCATCAAGGAAAGAGCACTTCAACTGGTAGCAGAAAATCTTGAATTCGAACTTATTTATCAACCACGCAAACAAACCATCGACTCCTTTATCAACCAAAACAAGCACGGCGTTAGTAATCTATTGCAGTACAAAAAATCGTACTATACCTACCATTACAGATTAGGTAATTTGGACGATTATTATGCCGATTTATTGGTTCCTTCTACTAAATACCTTACAACGTTCGATATTTGTCCTTATTTTGACGGATTTCTGTTGCGTGTCCCCAAGAAGACCGACCATACTCAGTTAGAGGATATTGTACAACAACGCAAAACCTACGAAATCTACAAGGAGCACGTAAACTGGTGCAACATCATCGGCATGAAGAACATTACCGACTTGAATGCACTTACCAAAGAAAAGCGCAGTACCTACATTAAAGTATCTGAAGCGCTTCACGAAAAGAAAATTGCTAAAATTGCCGAGCAAATTATAGAAAAGAAGACTGCAAGAATTGTGCTACTAGCAGGACCTTCGTCTTCGGGCAAAACAACCACCAGCAAACGACTCAGCGTTCAATTAGCCGCATCGGGAGTTAGACCGCTAACCCTATCGCTCGATAATTATTACCTAACCCACGATAAAACACCCCTAGATGAGTTTGGAGAATTGGATTTTGAATCGTTGTATGCCCTCGATTTACCCTTACTCAACCAACAATTGCAACAACTAATTGCAGGCGAAACCATTACGCCACCTATCTTTAATTTTAAGACAGAGCAACGCGAATGGGGCAAACCCATGCAACTCAAAGAAAACGAAATCTTGGTTATAGAAGGCATTCATGGACTCAACCCAGAACTTACCGCCTCCATCAGCGACGATTTGAAGTTCAAAGTATATGCTTCTGCCCTTACAGCCCTATCGCTCAACGATCACAACTGGATCTCGGCTTCCGATACACGCTTGCTACGCCGTATTATTCGCGATTACAAGTACCGCAACTATCCAGCCGACAAAACCATCGAACGCTGGCCCAGTGTACGACGTGGCGAAGACAAATGGATTTTCCCTTATCAAGAAAATGCCGACGCTATGTTTAACTCATCGTTGCTATTTGAATTGGCTTCTATTAAACGCCAAGCGGAACCCATATTAAACGAAGTGCCAGAAGATAGTGATTCGTATCCAGAAGCCTGCAGACTACTTCAGTTATTGGAATTTGTAGTGGCTATCCCTTACGGCGAAATTCCGCAAACATCCTTGTTAAGAGAATTTTTAGGCGGTAGTGGTTTTCATTATTAACGCAGTAAGCGCATGATTGTTTCGTATTCAAATCCGCGCGAAAGCGCAAACCGCATAACGGCTGCCCTTTGTTGGGTGGCCGTTGCTTTTGTTGTCTTTTTCTTAGATTCAATTAATTGCATCAGAACCTGGTTATATGCTTCATCGTCAATGGTATCCAAGGCATCCTGAATCACATTCGATGCTACTTTTTTCTGGCGTAAAGCATGGGCTATTTTAATCTTTCCCCACTTATTAAACCGAAACTTATCGTTTACAAAGGCACGCGCATAACGCAGTTCATCAATGTAACCCAACCGAATCAATTCCTGAACAATTTCGTTTGCGTCGTCTTCAGAGACAGCTGCTGCAGAGAGTTTCTCCATCACATCGAACACACAATGCTCCGAACGCGAGCAGTATGCCATCATGCTATTTAACCATTGCTTATCCATACTCATACAAAGATAATATTTCGTCTGCGAAATATTACCAAAAAAAATTTTTTTATATCTTTGTAAACAACTTAAAAACAAAGTACTATGGGAAAAAACAAGAAGTATATCGACCTAATAAAGGATGGTCAGCCACTTCAAGCTGTAAAAGAATACAAGGACGACACCAATTGTAGTCTAACAGAAGCAAAAGAGCACATTGACATGCTAGTTGAAAAAATTAACGCAAAAAAGAAAGAAAAAACCAAGAAGAAAACGAAAACTGGCGATGAAAGATACATTGAGTTAATTAATCAGGGTGCTATACTTCAAGCAGTTTCAGAATACAAAGACGCTACCACTTGCGGTCTTAAAGAAGCGAAAGAATACATTGACAATTTAGCAGAAAGCCTTCGCCCAAAGTACGAAGATACAGACAATTTCGAAGATAATTTAGACTTTGAACCCTCTTATCGCCCAGAAGATCTTGTAGACGATTGGGATACAGAAGGAGACAGTGATTTTGATACAGATTTTGACGAAGATCTAGATTCAGACGAAATAGCATTCCTTAATGGGGAAACAGAAGATCTACCTGGTACGGAAATGAATAATGACGATGACGATGCCTCTGATTCATCCTATTCGGAAGAAGAACAATCAGAAAGTAGAAATCTACTCGATAACGTTGCTGCCCGCAGAGGTTGCATGATTGTTGCTGGAATCATTATCCTTATTTGGATTATTTTATAAACTATTTCGGTAGTATTTCAGTAACGAAATAAAAAAGCCTTGTAAATACTATATTTACAAGGCTTTACTTATGTCATTTAGTACTCGAGGCGGGACTTGAACCCGCACAGCCGATAATGGCCAAAGGATTTTAAGTCCTTCGTGTCTACCATTCCACCACTCGAGCGAAAAATGCAGTGCAAAGATACTGTTTTTTTATACAATCACAAATATCTGTACTAAAAAAATTAGACATTACTTGCGTTTATAATGGTGCTTGTAATAATCAGATTCAAGGAAAGCTTCGGCTGCAACTTCCAGTTCTGCATACCACTGCTCTCCAAATTTTCGGATCAATGGTTCTTTTAAGAATTTATACAAAGGAACTTGCAATTTCTTACCCAAAGCACAAGCACAATTGCACACATCCCAACGATGATAGTTTACTGCCGTAAATTTTCTGTATTCCGTCAATCTAACAGGATACAAATGGCACGAAATAGGTTTCTTAAAATCTGTTTTACCATCTAAAAATGCCGTTTCCACCGCACATTTCCAACCCATTTCATCTTGATAAGCAAACACACACTCATCGCCATGAATAATAGATGTCACCAAATCTCCATCTGCATCTCTGTATGCCACACCCTGCTTTTTTATCAGTTCTTTTGCATCATCAGAAAGCAAATGTTCTACCAAAGGATACACCTTCTCTAGCGCATCTTTTTCCTCTTCTGTGATAGGCGCTCCACTATCTCCTTCCTTGCAACAAATGCCCTTGCAAGCAACATAGTCGCACACAAAACACTCGGTTAATAAATCGAGCGATACTACTGTATTTTGAATTTCTAACATAGTCATTACCACCATTCACCACCTGAGTCGGGAGTCCATTCCTCAAAGAAATCTTCGCTTTCGTAAGCAGGCGCTTCTGGTTCCTTAGGAGGCATTGTCTTCCATCTAAACCTAATAGGTGCTATATAAGCTGTTTTTACACGAATACCATCAATCGAACCAGACTTAAAAATAGGCAACGATTCTATCACTCGCAAAGCCTCTGCATCTTGTTCTTCTGTCAAAGATTGTACTACTTGAAAGCGCCCAGGCTTACCACATCTATCTATTACAAACTGAACCAGTACCTCGCCCGTAACCAACAACTGATTACCCTGTTCATCTACCTCACCACTGTAAACTTCTTGACGCTCTGTATTTTTATGAATATAAAGCGATAACTCTACATCTCCACCTGGGAATTGAGCATCTACTAAATTCTTAGGGTAACCAGAATACGAACCTCCATAAATAGGAGACTCCTCATCATCAATACACCCCTCGTATAGGTGTGCATACATTTGGTAATCACCTTGAGCAGACAATCCTATAAAGAAAAAGTACGATAATAGAAGTAAAAATAAACGTTTCATTGTTTCTTATAAAAATAATTGGTGGGATATATTGCGGCCAAAAATCCCATGGATACAACGGTTAAGAATATAATGACAATATCAGAAGCAACCACTTCTACTGGATAACTATTGGTAACAAAACCACTGCCATTACCCAACGAAATAAGGCCATATTCTTGTTGAAGGAAACAAAATAGTAATCCAATAAGAACACCAGCTATTGCACCAACAATAGAAATCATCCATCCTTCTAACATAAAGATTCGCTTGATAGTAGCATCAGAGGCTCCCAAATGCTTTAACACCAAAACATCCTGTTTCTTCTCTATGATTAACATAGAAAGTGAACCTATAATATTAAAAACAGCTATCAGTAATATGAAAGATAATATCAAATAGGTTACCCACTTTTCTATCTGCAACATACTATAAAATTCTGCTTGTTGCTCATACCTGTCCATAATGACATACTGATCAGCTAGCAACTGCTGCAAATCCTCTTTCACCCGACCAGCATCAACACCCTCTCTTAGTTTTAGTTCGACAGAAGTTACTTGCGATGGATAATCAAATAATTTTCTGGCCAAATCTACCGATACAAGCATCAAGGTATTATCATACCTATCTTGTTGCACCATAAAAATACCAGATAAATACAAAAATTCTCTATGAAATGCCTTATCTGGCTGCATTAGGTTCACCTTTGCATGACGTTTTGGAACGTACAACCACATCGGTTCTACAAAATGCACACTAGCGCCCAACGAACGAGCTAAACCAACACCTATAATTGCTGTATTTACATTCGGATCATTTAAATAAAAATTACCATCTACCAAAATACTATCAAGATGATTGATCTTAGTATAATGAGAAGGTACCCCCTTAATAGTTATGGGTAGCTGCTTGTCTCCATACTGTACAAGCGCATTGTCTTCTATCACCTCGCAATACACCTCTACATCGGGATGTTCTAAGGCGGAACGAACGCTGTCTAATTCAAACGATTTACCCTGAAGCGAAGTAATTCTATAAGGAGGATCAAAATTACTAAATAGTCCTTCTAAAACCCCTTGAAATCCATTAAACACCGACAACACGCACACCAATGCCATGGTGCCAATAGTAACACCACATACCGAAACAAAAGAGATTAAATTGATTACATTCTGCTTTTTTTTCGAGAAAAGGTATCGCTTTGCGATGTAGAACGGAAAATTCATGCTAAGCGTTTAGCAATTGGTCAATGTTCTCTAAATAATCCAATGAATCATCTAAAAAGAAGGTCAACGTAGGAACAGTACGTAGTTGATGACGTGTACGTTGAGCCAAATCGTGTCGAATAGATACCGATTTCTCATTCATCAATTGCAAAATCTCTTGCTCCTTGTTAGAAGGGAATACACTAATATACACACGTGCAACGCTTAAATCGGGACTAATGCGTACAATGGTAGGAGACACCAAGATTCCTTGCTGTAGGCTTCTGGTAAATCCTAAAAAGATTTCGCTTATTTCTTTTTGAATAAGACGCGCTATTTTACTTTGTCTTGTTGTTTCCATAATCTACCTAATTTATTCGCAAAGATAATAATTTTTGGCCAATCGTCTCACCGCCCCTACAAACAAAAAAAAGACCCTGAGGAAAATCCTCAAGGTCTTCTGAAAAATGGCGGCTACCTACTCTACCACAAACGCAGTACCATCGGCGCTACCGGGCTTAACTTCTCT
>JAGCMZ010000195.1 GCA_017646225.1 Paludibacteraceae bacterium
AAAATCTCAACCTTGGCAAGCGTTGAGATTTTTTTGGTTATTCGGTGATTCGCCTGTCGCTTGTTGCTTGTGATTACATATACTAGCGACTATCGACAGTTTATCTAGGTAACACTTCTACCTTTAATTTAGCATAGGCGCGTTCGGCACGTTCCAATGCTTTTTCTACCGTTTCGTCAGTAGCAAGAATAACGCCCAAACGACGGTGACCTTTTACTTCGGGTTTGCCAAAGAAGCGAATTTGTACGTTTTCTTCTGACAATACTTCTTCTAGGTTGCTAAAGATTACTTTGTCGGTATCGCCATGTACCACAATGGCTTTTGAAGCCGATGCACCAAAGAAACGAACCGATGGAATGGGCAATCCTAAAATAGCACGAGCATGTAGGGCAAACTCTGAAAGGTCTTGCGAAATCATGGTTACCATACCGGTGTCGTGTGGACGAGGCGAAACTTCGCTAAAGATAACATCGTCGCCACAAATAAACATTTCAACACCAAAAATACCCCACCCGCCCAAAGCGTCGGTAATGGCTTTAGCAATGTTTTGTGCTTTTTCTAGGGCAATAGGCGACATGGCTTGTGGTTGCCAAGATTCGCGGTAGTCGCCATCTACTTGGTGGTGACCAATAGGGTTGGTAAAGGTGGTGCCACCCGAGTGACGTACGGTAAGCAAGGTAATTTCGTAGTCGAATTTTACAAAACCTTCTACAATAACACGGCCTGCGCCTGCACGACCACCTTCTTGTGCTTCTTTCCAAGCTGCATCAATGTCGGCTTCGCTTTTAACGGTACTTTGACCGTGACCAGACGAACTCATGATGGGTTTTACAACGCAAGGAATGCCAATTTCTTGAATGGCTTGGTCAAACTCTTCGCGTGTAGAAGCAAATTTGTATTTAGAGGTAGGCAATCCCAATTTTTCGGCAGCCAAGGTGCGAATGCCTTCGCGGTTCATGGTAAGCCATGCTGCATTGGCAGTAGGAATAACGTTATAGCCTTCTTTTTCCAATTCTACCAAAGTAGGAGTAGCAATGGCTTCTACTTCGGGAATGATAAAGTCGGGTTTTTCTTGTTCGATGATGTTGCGTAGCGCAGCACCGTCTAACATGTTAAGCGTATAACTTCTGTGGGCCACTTGCATGGCAGGAGCATTGTTATAGCGGTCTAAAGCTACCACTTCAATACCATAACGTTGTAGTTCGATGGCAACTTCTTTGCCCAATTCGCCCGATCCGCATAGTAAGGCTTTTTTGCCTATTGGCGATAAGGTTGTTCCAAGTGTTAACATATAAATAAGGGATTAATTTGGAGCAAAAGTAATGATTTTATTCAGATATAAAATGCCTTATCGTAAAAACTTACTAACAAGCCACATTTTTACTTTGCCAAGAGGTTGATAGCGGAAGGCTGGGTCTAACCAAGTACCCCTTTTAAGCACGCTCTTGTAGTGGGTAAAGGTATCAAAGCCTGCTTTGCCATGATAAGCACCCATGCCACTATTGCCCACGCCGCCAAAGGGTAGGTTCTTTTCGGAAAGGTGCATAATGGTATCGTTGATGCAACCCCCGCCAAAAGGAATTTCGCGGCTAAAGATGCGTTGTACATTCTTGCTGTTGCTGAACAAATACAGCGCCAAGGGTTTTTCTTGTGCTTTTACAAATTTTACCGCTTCTTCTACAAACTCAAACTCGATAAGGGGTAAAATGGGACCAAAAATCTCGTCGCGCATAATGTTGCAGTTTGCTTTTATGTCCACCTCTAATAAAGTGGGCTCTATTTTAAGCAAATCGCTGTTGCATCCGCCACCTACCAAACATTTGCCATCGGATAGGTAGGATACCAATCGGTTGTAATGGTGTTGGTTGATGATGCGTGGGAAATTGGGGTTGTTGATGGGATCTTTACCCCAAAACTTTTTGCATTGGCGCTTAAACTCTTCTACCACTTGCTCTTTTACGGCGTGTTGAACCAATAGGTAGTCGGGTGCCACACATGTTTGGCCTGCGTTCAAACCCTTGCCAAAAAGCATGCGTTTTACAGCCAACGGAATGTTGGCAGTAGCATCAATGATACAGGGACTTTTGCCACCCAATTCCAAGGTAACCGGAGTTAGGTATTTGGATGCTTTTTCCATAATAACCTTTCCGATGCGTGGACTGCCCGTGTAGAAAATATAGTCAAAACGCAGTTGCAACAAGCAATCGCAGTTTTCGCTACCACCTGCCACGCATGCAACGTGCTCTACGGCAAAGGCTTCTTTAACGATGTCGGCAATCACCAACGAGGTATGTTGGGAGGTTTGAGCGGGTTTTACAATTACGCAGTTCCCCGCGGCAACAGCACTTACCAATGGATCCATGCAAAGCAGGAAAGGATAGTTCCATGGCGACATAATCAGTATCCTGCCGTATGGTTCGGGTACAATGTAACCTTTGCCTGGAAATGCAGTAATGCTTAATCCGACACGTTTGGGTTTGCTGTATTTTTTTAGGTGGTTTATTTGGTGACGAATAGAAGCCAAGGTCATGCCAATTTCAGTCATGTACGATTCGGCTTTCGATTTGCCTAAGTCCAATTGCAAGGCACTCTTGATGTCCTCTTCTTTGCGCAAAATCACTTCGCGTAATTTTAAAAGAGCCGCTTTTCTGGTTTCGATACTAAAGGTGTTGCCAGCTGCAAAAAACTCGCCTTGAGCGGCGTAAATTTGTTGGATGGTTTGCATAATGTATAAAGTTGTGTTGCTTTGGTACGTTATTTTCGCACAAAAACATTGATTTTGTGCAAAAAAAGTGATTTTTTTTGTTTCTACATCAAAAAACACCCAAAAAAAAGAGAAAATTAGGCAGAAAAGGCATAAATTCGTCCAATAAAAAATGATTTTGTAATATTATGATTAGACATTTAGTAATGTGGCAACTTGCTGAAAGTGCCGAAGGAAAAAGCAAACAAGAGAATGCACAAATCGTAAAAGAAAGTTTAGAGTCGCTTGCCGGTAAAATTGATGGTTTGTTGAGCATCGAAGTAGGTGTGAATCATCCCGAAACCCCTGTTTCTAACTACGATGTAGTGTTGAACTGTACCTTAGCGAGCGTAGAAGCATTGAACGCTTACCAAGTACACCCATTGCACGTAGAAGCTGCTACCTATATTAAAAAGGTGGTAACGGCTCGCGTATGCGTCGATTACCAAATCCAATAAGTTAGGTACATCCATACCAGGTACCTGCATAATTTGCCTAAAAAGATAAAGAGAGCCGTTTGTGGTAGGGGAGTGCGTAAGTACCCCACACAAACGGCTATTATATCGCCTATAAGGGGTACAAAAGTAAAGAACGATGCAGCAATTGCATACTTTTTAATGCGAGTATTCCACTTGTCTATTTCTTCTTTGGATACGCGCAGGTATTTCTCTATCCATTCTATTTTTCCCATTCTTCCCAAACCATAGCAAGTTAATGCCCCTGCTGTATTGCCCAATGTGGCAACACCTACCAGTCCCCACACGTTGCAGTTGGTAGTATATAATAAGGTGGTAAATACAATTTCAGAACTAAAAGGAAGAACCGTTGCCGCTAAAAACGAGGCCAGAAACAAACCGATGTAGCCATAAGAGGCGAACGATAGCAATACGTCTTCCATATAGTATTAGGATAGGAATTGGGTTCCGTAGACAAATAGTAAACTAGCAATAAAGGTATAGAAGAAAACTGTGGTTAGTTTTTTGCTGCGGTAATTATAGTATTGGGTAAGGGTTAATGATGAAAAAAGAATCAAGGTGATGCTGTGGTGTGCATTGTGGTACAATAAACTCAATGCTAATGCGCCAAAGGCTAAAATGAATGAAAAGTGAGCTACAATGCGTGGATGAATACGGTCGGCATGTTGGTGCAAGAAACCTAGCAACGATACTAATAATCCGACGCCAATGATGGCTAGGATAATGCCATCGTGCATAGACCATAACCAATTGATACAAAATTGTTGGCCAAGCAACTCACCATGATATTGAATGGCGTTGGTTTGGTCTGTTAAATACAAGAATCCCATCCACAAAATATAAGGTGTGCAGCAGCCAATAATAGCCCCAAGTAGGTTGATGGCCGATAAGCGATTCAACAGGTGCATGCCGATGATAAACAAGGGAAGGTAGAATAGGTATGTAGGGGCAAATAAACTGGCCAATGCCACAAAAATACCCATTTCGAGCGATCGCCATAGGCTTTCTTCGGTATTGCATACCGATGTAATTTGGGCGAACGCAATGTAAATGCAGATGCCTGCAGGAATGCCAGGGCTGATACCATGCTCCGAAGACAAAACTCCCGTAAAAAAGAGAATGAACAAGGCAGGCAATAGCGATAGGGTGCGCACCAAACGAAGTTGTACGCTGTGCCAGCATTGTACTCCTACCATGGCCAGTAGTATCAAAAGGCAAATGCCGTTGCTTAGCAGGGGATTGCTTTCAAGGAAAGGGACGAATGTACGATACAACGAACCACCGCCCTGTGTGAGCAGTGGTTCGGAAGAGAAAATAAAGGCAGGTATCCATGCGGCAGTAGCGCACACAAGGGTAAGAATGACAACAGCAAAGTTGCTGATAACAGTTTTGTTGCCTTGTTCTTTGTACATGCCTTCTTTTATTATCGATTATAAATCAAAACCAATATCGCGACGGAAATATTTGCCGTCGTAGTTAATTTTTTGCGCTTCGGCAAAAGATTGTGCCAAGGCTTCGTCTTTGGTAGCTCCGTACGAACTAACGGTCATAACGCGTCCGCCTGCGGTAACCACTTGTCCGTCTTTAACGGCTGTGCCTGCGTGGAATACCAAACTGCCTTCTACTTGGTCTAGTCCAGTAATTACTTTTCCTTTTTCGTAATCGCCAGGATAACCGCCTGATACCAACATGACGCTCACAGCAAAGCGAGGATCGTGCCTGATGGTTTGTTGTGCCAATGTGCCGTTAAAGGTAGCTTGGAACAGTTCTACAAGGTCGTTTTGCAAACGAAGCATAACCGATTCGGTTTCGGGGTCGCCCATACGGCAGTTGTATTCAATTACGTAAGGTTCGTTGTTTACTTTGATCAAACCAAAGAATACAAAACCTTTGTAATCAATGCCTTCTTTGTTCAAACCATCGATGGTTGGTTTAACAATGCGTTGTTCAACCTTGTCCATAAAGGTTTTGTCAGCAAAGCTTACGGGCGATATAGAACCCATACCACCAGTGTTTAGGCCGGTATCACCTTCGCCAATGCGTTTGTAGTCTTTAGCTTCGGGCAAAATAACGTAATCTTTACCATCGGTAAGGGCAAATACAGAACATTCAATACCCGATAAAAACTCTTCGATAACAACGGTTGCGCTAGCATCGCCAAACATACCGTTAAGCATATCGGTAAGTTCTTTTTCGGCTTCTTCTAGGCTCGATAAAATAAGCACACCTTTGCCTGCAGCCAAACCGTCTGCTTTAAGAACGTAGGGAGCTTGTAGGGTGCGTAAAAAGGCAATGCCTTCTTGCAAGGTTTCCTTGGTAAATGCTTGGTAGGCTGCGGTTGGAATGTCGTGGCGCATCATAAATTGTTTTGCAAACTCTTTGCTACCTTCCATTTGTGCTCCGTATTTAGAAGGACCCACTACTGGAATTTGGCACAATTGTTCGTCGTTTTTAAAGAAGTCACTAATGCCTTTAACAAGGGGAGCTTCTGGACCTACTACCACCATGCCAAGGTTGTTGGCTAGGGTAAATTCTTTGATGGCATCAAAGTCTTCGGCACTCATGGCCACGTTGATGCCTACATTGCTTGTACCTGCATTGCCAGGAGCAATGAATAGTTGGTCTACTAGTTTGCTTTGTGCAATTTTCCATGCTAGGGCATGTTCTCTACCGCCCGATCCTAAAAGTAAGATGTTCATATTTTATATGTTTAGTAGTTTAGTCGTTTAAATTGATACCCTTCCAATAGCCATTGCTTTACTACGCGAGGAAAGGCGTATTGCATATTCTTTTGTGCCTTTAATGAGTCGTGAAATACAATGATAGACCCATTTCTTGTGTACTTAAGCGCAATTTTTTCTATTTGCTCCGGTGGCAAGTTGGCATCGTAATCGCGGGTAATAACATCCCACAGTACCACGGTGTATTTTTGATCCAACTGCTTGGCTTGCTTAGGTGTTATCCTGCCATGAGGAGGCCTAAACAGGGTGCTGTCAATG
>JAGCMZ010000023.1 GCA_017646225.1 Paludibacteraceae bacterium
CAACGGTTTTCAAGACCGCCGCAATCGACCACTCTGCCATCTCTCCAGAAGAGTGGTGCAAAGATACTGCTAATTTTTGAATAGCAAAATATTTTAGTCAACTTTTTTGCGATTTTGGCAAAAAAATGCTATGTTTGTTCTGATGTACCAAACCACTATACAGTATTTATTGTTGTTTATGCTAGACAGCCAAGAGTTGGCTAGCTTGGTTGGTTATACGGCAAACCAACAAGAATGGCATAAATACAAAGTGGTAATTGTGCCTTCTCCTTTTTTTGAGGATCATCAGCAGGGTAGAGTGCAATTGCCTTCGCTGCCATTAGCTAGTTTGGAGGGGATGCCCATTTTATTTGGCGAACCACAGGTCAAGCAGGTAAACGGCACTACGGTGATTTATGCCGACTTGGTGGCATCGGCGCTTTTTCTTTTGTCGCGATACGAAGAAAAACTTAATCCAGAACGTGATGTGCACAATCGCTTCCCTGCTAAGGCATCGTTGGCCTACAAAGCAGGTTTCTTGCAACGTCCTTTGGTAGATGAGTACGGAGCGTACTTGCGCAAGTGCCTGGCTCAATGTGGGGTAGAACTGACACAAAATGCCCCCAAAATGACCATCACCCTTACGCACGATGTGGATGTGCCCTTTGAACACCGTACGTTGCGCTCGTTTTTGGGTGGAATAAGACGTGGGAAGGTAAAAACAGCGCTAAAAAATGCTTGCTCATCGCTCGATAACAATTCGGTTTATACCTTTCCATGGCTACTAGAGCAAGATAATCGTTTGCCCGAAGCACAAAAAATCTATTTTCTTCGCTATCCCATTCAGGCGTGTGCGTACGATAAGCCATATTTGTCGTATCGGATGCGCGATATGAAACAATTGGTAACCTTGCTCAAACAAAACGGCGTACAATTGGGGTTGCATGGTAGCTATCAATCGGGTGCAGATGGGTCGCTAATAGTTGAAGAAAAGCGTCAGCTCGAAAAAAATATAGGAACCCCATTGACGCAACATAGATACCACTTTTTGCGTACGTGTATTCCAGATAATTTTATATCTTTGCAAGAGGCAGGTATTTTGCACGATTATACCGTAGGGTATGCCGATGCCGTGGGATTCCGTTTGGGAACGTGTCATCCCGTTCGCTTTCTATCGCCAGTTACTTTACAGGTAGAAAACGTGCAGTTACACCCCCTAACCATGATGGACGTCACCTTGTCCGATTATAGGCAACTATCGTATCGTCAGGCTTGGGAAACCATCGTACAACTGATAGAACAAGTAAAAAAACACCATGGCGAATTGGTACTTTTGTGGCACAATACATCCGTAGCCGATGCTACATCCTATCATCGCCAATTATACAACGATATTATTACTCATTTAACTCTCGATTAGTCGCTTAGTCGGTTAGTCGATTCGTCATAAAATAGTTATGAAAACCTACGAAAACCATTCCTTACTCCCTTATAACACCTTTGGTGTGGATGTAGATGCTTCTTATTTGGTAGAATACGATTCCGAAGAAGAATTGATTCAACTCTTGCAACTCGACTTGTTGCGCGAAAATAAATTCTTGCACATAGGCGGGGGTAGTAACCTGTTGTTTATTGGTAACTATCAAGGGGTTATTTTGCACTCGCACATCATGGGCATTGAAGTAAAAAAATTAACCGAAACCGATGTGTTTTTGCGTGTAGGAGCGGGTGTAGTATGGGACGATTTTGTAGCCTACTGCGTGGCGAAAAACTACGGCGGAGTAGAAAACCTATCGCTTATTCCTGGCGAGGTAGGGGCAACGCCTATTCAAAACATTGGTGCGTATGGCGTTGAGGTAAAGGATGTTATCTACAAGGTAGAGTGCATCGATGTGGCTACCCAAGAAAAACGCATCTTTACCAACCCCGAGTGTCAGTTTGCCTACCGCGATAGCATATTTAAACGCGACTTAAAAGGAAAGTACATTGTTACTGCTGTATGGTATAAATTATCGCGTCAACCCCAATTGAACATCAATTATGGCAGTTTGGTAGACGAAGTAAAACAATACGCCGATATCAATTTGCAAACCGTACGTCAAGCGGTTATTTCCATTCGTCAACGCAAATTGCCCGAACCCAAAGTCTTAGGCAATGCGGGTAGTTTCTTCTTAAATCCCGTAGTTGATCAAAATCATTTCGATGCATTGCTACAACAATATCCGGAAATGCCTTATTACGACCTTCATAACGCTACCTACAAAGTGCCTGCAGGTTGGCTCATTGAGCAATGCGGTTGGAAAGGCAAATCGGTTGGCAAAGTAGCGGTTCACGGCAGTCAAGCCCTTGTCCTTATCAATAAAGGCGGCGCTAATGGTTTGGATATTATCAATTTATCCGATAGCATCCGTGCTTCTGTAAAAGAGAAGTTTGGTATTGATCTTATTCCAGAAGTTAATATTATTTGGGGATAAAAAAAAACTGAATTAAGAGCGCCTTGAATTGCATCTCTTAATTCAGTTTTTTAGATGTTCGTATTGTTGTTAGCGCATCACCGCATCTTCGCGCAGCGAAGCGACTATAACTTCAAATTATGCCCCATGCGCTCCTTCTTGGTTTGCATGTAGTGCTCGTTGTGTTTGTTGATGCCCACTTCGATGCCCACGTTTTCTACAATCTCTAGTCCGTAACCTTCCAAACCAATGCGTTTAACCGGGTTGTTAGAGATAAGACGCATCTTTCTAACGCCAATTTCGCGAAGAATGCTAGCGCCAACGCCATAATCGCGTTCGTCGGGGCTGAAACCAAGCTGGATGTTGGCATCTACGGTATCTAGGCCTTGTTCTTGCAACGAGTAAGCCTTGATTTTGTTCATCAAACCAATGCCTCTGCCTTCTTGAATAAGGTAAATAATAACACCTTTACCTTCTTTTTCTACCATTTCCATGGCTTTGTGAAGTTGGTCGCCGCATTCGCAACGTAGCGAGCCAAAAATATCGCCCGTAACACAAGACGAGTGAACCCTTACCAAAATGGGCTCGTTTTCTTCCCATGTACCTTTTACAAGCGCTACGTGTTCCAAGCCATTGGAAAGTTGGCGGAATGGAATGATTTTAAAGTCGCCGTATTTGGTAGGAAGATTAGCTGTCTCGCCTTTTTCAACAATCGATTCTTGTTGAAGGCGATAAGCAATTAAGTCTTTAATGGTGATGATTTTAATGCCAAATTCTTTTGCTACTTTTTGCAAATCGGGCATGCGTGCCATGGTGC
>JAGCMZ010000196.1 GCA_017646225.1 Paludibacteraceae bacterium
AAAAGGAATCTAATATTTTTCGGGCTGTCAATAATTGGGTTACAACGAACTCAAATTCGAATTAAGCATTGCCATTTGCGAAAGAAAATTAAAGCAACTAGAAGCCTCGGTTAATCGATTGGCCGTTATGCATCAAAATTATCCTCACTTAATTGATGTAAAAATGGAGTACGGTTTGTCCTTGCTAGAAGACCAACAGCATACCAAGGCCATCAAAATATTTGAACAAATACACGAACCTGGCTACGTTATCGAAGCCTGGAAATCGCTGTCGCGCTTGTTCTTTGAAATTGGCAACTTATACATTGCTACCGAATATGCACAAAAAGTGCACAGCATTGACCAATCGCCCGCTTGGAACATTTGGTTGGGATACCTGTATGTGCAAAACGACGAACCTGAAAAAGGATTGGAACTCTTCTTGGCTGCCAAGGAAATAGATGCCACCTTTCCTACCCTCGATTTAAACATTGCACTCACCTACCAATTGATGGGTAACAAAGAACAGCAAACCAAATATTTCCAATTGGCCATGGAGAACGATCCCGACACCATGGCGCAGTTTATGAAAGATAACCGCGATTACATTTACAAAAACCTGGATAATCCTTTATTTAATAACGAATAAACCAACATGAAAAAAACTTTCTTATTATTGATTTCCCTATTCCTAGTGAGCGTATTGTACGCCAATACACCCGATAGCACTGCAGTAGCAGAACCTAGCATTATTCAGGTGGTAGAAAAATGGTACGAAGAAAACATGAACTACGGCACCATTACGGCACTTATGGCGGTAGAAAGTTCTTTCATACCTTTCCCATCAGAAATTGTGATTCCTCCTGCTGCGTACATTGCTAGCAAACCCGGCTCTGACCTTAATATCTTTTTAGTGGTTCTTTTTGGTACCCTTGGTGCCCTTATTGGAGCCTTTATCAACTACTATTTGGCATTGTGGTTGGGCAGACCCATTATTTACAAATTTGCCGATAGCAAATTGGGGCACTTATGTCTGTTAAGCAAAGAAAAAATAGAAACCGCAGAAAATTATTTTGTTCAACACGGAAAAACCTCTACCCTAGTGGGCAGATTGATTCCAGCCGTTAGGCAACTTATTTCGATTCCAGCAGGTTTGGCACGCATGAACGTATGGCACTTTGCCTTGTTTACTACCATTGGTGCTGGCCTATGGAACAGCATATTAGCCTTATTAGGCTACTTGGCACAAGGTCAGCAAGACCTTATCGAACAATACAGCCATGAATTATCCATTATTGTGCTAGCTCTATTGGGAGTTGTTATCCTTTACTTTATCATCAAGAAACTATGCCTACAACGAAAAAAATAATCACCAAAGAATACGGCATCATTGGACATCCCCTAGGGCACTCGTATTCGCCTACTTTTTTCAACGAAAAGTTTGCCGAAAAAGGGATTAAGTCGCAGTATTTGGCCTTTGATATCGATAGCATTGAAAAGTTCCCTGCTATTGTAAAAGAACACCCACTGATACGTGGTTTCAACGTTACGATTCCCTACAAGCAGGCTATCATGCCGTATTTAGACGAAATTGACCCCAATGCAGAAGCCATTGGCGCCGTGAATGTAGTAAAAGTAGAACAAAGAGACGGCAAACCC
>JAGCMZ010000197.1 GCA_017646225.1 Paludibacteraceae bacterium
AAATACACTTTTTATTCAGCTACATGGCTTATTACAAATACATCATGGCCTTGCCAATAGAAGAGGCCCTCTCCTCGCCCACCAAGGTGGCAGCAATGGCCAACGCAAAATCTAACGATACGCCTGGGCCCTTTCCTGTAATGATGTTACCGTCTTTTACTACGTTTTGGTTGGCTTGCACCAAAGCACCGCCCAAACCGCCTTCGCAACCAGGATAGCAAATGGCTTTTTTACCCTCTAGAATACCCAAACCGCCAAATACCATGGGTGCAGCACAAATAGCAGCTAGTGGCAATCCTTTAGCGTTGTGTTCTTGTAGCATAGCACACAAACCGCTGTGAGCCGCCAAATTGGTAGTTCCAGGCATGCCACCTGGCAAAATTAAGTAACCTTCGGTGGGTTCTACATCGGCAAATAACATATCGGTTACCATGGTAACGCCATGGGCAGAGGTTACGTGCAACGTATCGTAAATAGACACGGTTTTAACCTCTACGCCTGCACGGCGCAATACATCTACTACGCTCAAGGCTTCGATATCTTCAAAACCGTTGGCAAAAAATACATAGTGTTTCATATTAATCGTTGAATCGTTGAATCGTTTAGCGTTTAAAGTATTTGCCTATGAATGGTAAGGTGGCTAGGGGTAAATCTTTTTTTACTAAATAAGCAATAAAGACAAATAGCAACGCTACCTTTATGATGTAATTTACCCACACCAAAGGAGTTACGGCAAAATGGTTGATAACTAATAAGGCCATGGTAAGCAATAAATACGTACCAATTTTGCGCAAATCGTATGGCAGAGGCATGTATTTGCAACCCAATAGATACGATATCATCATCATGGTAAAGAAGGCGCCAAACGAGGCAAAACCTGCTCCGATAAGCCCCCAAAGTGGCACCAAAAACCACAATAGCAAGACGTTGATAACCAAACCGATGGTTGATATAATAAAGCCGTAGTAGGTTTTATCGGTTAATTTATACCATATAGATAAGTTGGAATAAATACCCTGAAACAAGTAAGAGAACAACACAATGGGTACAATTACCAAACCGCCCCAATAACTTTCGTGAATGAGTAGTTTAATGACATCGATAAACAAAATCATGCCCAAACATATCAGCAACGAGGTGATAACGTAATATTTCATGGTATCGGCATACATTTGCTCTTTGCCTACCGAACGGCTTTTGTCAAAAACAAAGGGTTCGTATGCGTATCGAAAGGCTTGCGAGAACATCATCATTACCATTGCTACCTTAAAACATGCACCGTAAATACCCAACTGTCCTACAGCTACTTCTTTGCTCTCGTATAGGTATGGGAACAAGATTTTATCGATGGTTTGGTTCATAATGCCCACTACCCCTAACATGAGCAATGGCAAGGAATAATGCAACATTTTTTTCAGCAAACGTGCATCGAATGCGTATTTATCCTTAAATACATAAGGCATTAACACCAAGGTAACGGTAAGTGTAGATATTAAATTGGCAATAAAGATGTAGCCTACCTGGTAGTTGGGAACGTAGAACCAATCAATTAATTGAGGGGCTGTTTCCCATAAGTAAGGACAGAGCAACAAGAAGAACAAGTTCATAATAATGTTGGCAAAAATCATTACAAACTTGATAACCGCAAAAGCTATGGGACGTTTTTTGTAGCGCAAATAGGCAAATGGAATGCAATCAAAGGCATCCATGGCCGTAATACAAACCATCATACCCACAAATTCGGGGTATTGTTCGTAGCCCAACGACTGTGCAATGGGATGAATAAACGCCATGCACACCGTTACAAATATCAGCGAGGTACCAAACAAACTGGTAAGGGCTGTTTTGTAAACCGTATTGGGATTTTCATTGGCATCGCTCATAAAACGGAACATACCCGTTTCCATGCCGTAGGTTAAAATAACCATCATCAGCGCCGTCCAGGCATACAAGTTGGTCACAATACCATAATCGGCCGACGAAGATAAAACGTAGGTATACAGCGGTACAAGGCACCAGTTTAAGAAACGGCCCAAAATACTACTAATGCCATATATAGCGGTATCTTTGAATAAACCTTTTACTACAGACATAATTAAAACAACGCATTTTCGTAACCCGACGAGAATCGGCTACGTTTTAGGTGTTGGTACGCCAAATCGGTCACTTCTCTACCACGGGGCGTACGTTTAATAAATCCTTCTTTGATCAAATAGGGTTCGTACACATCTTCTACGGTACCGGCATCTTCGCCCAAAGCCGTAGCAATGGTGGTTAAACCCACAGGACCACCCCCAAATTTATCGATGATGGTGGTTAAAATCTTGTTGTCAATTTCGTCCAATCCGTATGAATCGATGTTGAGTGCCTCTAAACCGTAACAAGCAATGTCTTTATCGATAACGCCATCGGCTTTCACTTGAGCAAAATCGCGCACACGACGCAACAAAGCATTGGCAATACGAGGGGTTCCCCTACTACGACGAGCAATTTCTACGGCCGCATCTTCGTAAATAGGCGTATCTAAAATGGCTGCCGAACGTTTTACAATAGAAGTAAGAATAGCCGTATCGTAATATTCAAAATGGCTATTGATGCCAAAACGAGCACGTAACGGACTGGTTAACAACCCACTACGTGTAGTAGCACCAATCAATGTAAACGGATTCAAATCAATTTGAATGGAACGAGCACTCGGACCTTTATCAATCATGATATCGATGCGATAGTCTTCCATGGCCGAATACAAATACTCCTCTACTACAGGGCTCAAACGGTGTATCTCATCAATAAAAAGCACATCGTTGGGCTCCAAACTAGTTAACAGACCCGCCAAATCGCCAGGTTTGTCCAACACAGGACCCGATGTAATTTTGAATCCAACACCCAACTCGTTGGCAATGATGTTAGACAAGGTAGTTTTTCCCAATCCTGGAGGGCCATGCAATAGCACATGGTCTAACGCCTCCTCGCGCATGCGGGCTGCTTGCACAAAAACCTTCAGGTTTTCGACAATGGCGTTTTGACCTTTAAAATCGGAGAAAGTTAGTGGACGAAGCACGTTTTCAAAATCGTTTTCGCGCTCGCCACGACTTTTTCGTATATCAAAATTAGTATCCATCATGCTGTTAATTCACGAAATAAGGTTTCCAATTGTTCTGCCGACATACCATCTACTGCCTGATTGGCTACCAACTGTCCTTTGCGCAATACCATAAATCGGTCGCAAATAGCGGTTACCTCTTGCATAATGTGTGTGCTGAACAACACCGTTCTTTCTTTACCAAATTCTTGTATTAGGTTTCGGATATCGACCAATTGATTAGGATCTAGACCCGTTGTGGGTTCGTCTAGGATAAGCACTTTGGGGTCGTGAATCAATGCTTGCGCCAATCCAACCCTTTGTCGATACCCTTTTGAAAGTTGACCAATTTTTTTGTGACACTCGCTGCTTAAACCGGTACGTTCTATCATTTCGTCTACTTTGCTAGCCGTTTGTTTTCCCAATTGGTACAAATTAGCCGTAAAGGTAAGCGATTCACGCACGTACATATCTAGGTAAAGCGGATTGTGTTCGGGCAAATACCCTACCAATCGTTGCACTGCCAAGTAATCTTTTTGAGCATCCATGCCATCTACCAAAACATGACCAGCATCGGGTTTGCAAAAACCCATGGCAATTTTCATGGTGGTAGATTTACCTGCACCGTTTGGCCCCAAGAAACCCACAATCTGCCCTTTCTCTACAGTAAACGATAAATCGGACAACACTTGTTGTGTGCCGTATCGTTTGGATAAATTAGCAATCTGTAAACTCACAAAATATTCTTTAGTTAACTCAAAATTTAGTTTGTAAAGGTAAGGAAAATACTGATTTGAACAAACAGTTGCATGCAGATTTAAGAATTTATCATTATTTTTGTGTGCAGAAATTTAATACCTATTATTTATGGCTAAAACCGAAATTTCAACATTGGGCGAATTTGGATTGATCAAGCACCTTGCCAAACACATCCAATTGGAAAATCCATCGTCCGAAAAAGGCATAGGCGACGATGCTGCTGTTTTGAACTATACCGGAGAAAACAAGCGCGCCTTGGTTACCACCGACCTTTTATTAGAAGGTATTCATTTTGATTTAACATACGTACCCCTAAAACATTTGGGATACAAGGCTGCCATGGTGAACATATCGGATATTTTTGCCATGAATGGCACTCCTAAACAAATTACCGTATCCATTGGCATTGACAAACGTTTTGGCGTAGAAGATATCGAAGAACTATACGCAGGTATTTTATTGGCTTGCAGCCGTCACCACGTAGATGTGGTAGGTGGTGACACCACCAGTTCGCTAACTGGTTTGTGCATCAGTATTACGTGCATTGGCGAAGGCGAAGTGGGTAAAATTGCCTATCGTAGCGGTGCTAAACAAAACGATTTAATTTGCGTATCGGGTAACCTAGGTGCGGCTTATATGGGATTACAATTGTTAGAACGCGAAAAACGCCTGTTCCAAAACGACAAAAATTTAGAAGGCGTTCAACCCGATTTTGCTGGTAAAGAATACATCATACAACGTCAACTAAAACCAGAAGCACGTGGCGATATCATTAAAGCCTTGGCCGATGCCGGCATTGTTCCTACATCGATGATGGATATTTCGGACGGTTTATCGTCTGAATTGTTCCACATTTGCGACCAAAGCAAAGTAGGATGCAACATCT
Source organism: Paludibacteraceae bacterium (assembly GCA_017646225.1). Taxonomy (GTDB): domain Bacteria; phylum Bacteroidota; class Bacteroidia; order Bacteroidales; family Paludibacteraceae; genus Enterocola. The sequence continues at coordinate 4,728 of JAGCMZ010000197.1, forward strand.
ACGAAGATAAAATTCCTATCGACTACGAAACCGCCAGCATGGCAGAAGAGTTCAATATGAACCTGGTTACAGCTGCCCTAAACGGCGGTGAAGACTACGAATTGCTCTTTACCGTACCATTGGAAATGCACGAAAAAATCAACGAGGTAAAAGACGTACACGTTATTGGTTACATTACCGAAGCAGGCGCAGGAAAATACCTTACTACCCGCGACGGTGCTGCTATTGAGTTAAAAGCACAAGGGTGGGTACATATTTAGTCGATTAGTCAACAAAAAACACTTGCATATATCAAAATAAATTACTAATTTTGCCCCGCTTTTTAAAACAGTGTGATGGGAATCGGGTCGCCAACACCAAAAGCAGAACGACAGACCCTGAATTTTAGTAACACAATTTTTATTTATGAAAACTTTTGAATTGAGCGGTACTATCAGAACCGACTTGGGCAAAAAAGCCAGCAAAGCTATCCGTGCTAACGAATCTATTCCTTGCGTACTTTACGGAGGTAAAGAAAATGTAAACTTCACTGTAACTCAAGCTGCTGTTCGCAAATTGATCTACACTCCTAACATTTACGCTATCAAATTGACCATCGACGGCAAAACTTACAACGCTGTATTGAAAGATGCTCAATATCACCCAGTTTCTGACAACATCCTTCACTTGGACTTCTTGGAAGTATTCGAAGATAAACCAATCATCTTCAGTGTTCCTGTTAAAACCGAAGGTTTGGCTGCAGGTGTACGTGCCGGTGGTAAACTATCGTTGGTATTGCGTAAACTAAAAGTAAAAGCTATCTACACCAACATCCCAGAAGTATTGGTTGTTAACGTAGAAAACTTGGAACTAGGCAAAACCATCAAAGCAGGCGAATTGTCTTACGAAGGTTTGCAAATCGTAAACAACAAAGACAACGTAGTAGTTGCTGTTCAATTGACCAGAGCTGCTCGTGGTGCTCAAGCAAAGGGATAATCCCACTGACGTAGCATTTATGAAATACTTAATTGTTGGTTTGGGCAACATTGGTAGCGAATACCATGAAACCCGCCACAACATAGGATTTATGATATTGGATGCCTTTGCAAAGGCATCCAATGTTTTTTTTACCGAGAAACGATACGGAGCGGTAGCCGAGTGCAGAATAAAAAACAAACAACTTATTCTGCTCAAACCCTCTACGTACATGAACCTAAGCGGTAACGCCGTTCGCTACTGGATGAACGAAGAAAAAATTCCACTCGAAAATGTACTCATTTTGGTAGACGACCTTGCTCTACCCTTTGGAAGCCTTCGATTAAAAGCACGTGGCAGCGCAGCTGGACACAACGGGCTTAAAAACATCCAAGAATTACTAGGAACGGACGCTTACGCCCGCCTTCGCTTTGGTATTGGCAACCAATTTGCCAAAGGAGCCCAAATTGACTTTGTATTGGGCAAATTTACTACCGAAGAACAAACTACCTTGCCCGCTCGCATTGATTTAGCCATCGATATGCTAAAAAGTTTCTGTTTGGCAGGTATTAACATTACCATGAATCAATTTAATAACAAGTAAAAAAGTGGCAGCATCGGAAGTAAGAATAGACAAATGGCTTTGGGCTATGCGCCTTTTTAAAACCCGCAGCATAGCTGCCGATGCCTGCAAAAAAGGACGCATCAGCATAGGTGGCAATGCGGTAAAACCATCGCGCACCATCACGGTAGGCACGGTGGTAGAGGTTAAAAAACCGCCCATCACCTACTCTTTTAAAGCACTACAACTTACCGAAAACCGTTTGGGCGCCAAATTAGTGCCCGAATTTATGGAGAATGTTACCCCTGCCGAACAATACGAAATTCTAGACAGAATGCGCATGGTAGGCTTTATAGACCGCGACAGGGGCACTGGCAGACCTACAAAAAAAGAGCGTCGCGACCTAGATGCTTTTATGGAATGTAATTTTGACGACGACGATTGGGATTTCTAAATTTTAATTTATATCTTTGTAAGATAAGTATAAATTTATAACCGTTACATTATGAAAGGTATTGTATTAGCAGGTGGTTCGGGTACTAGACTATACCCCATTACCAAAAGTATCTCTAAACAAATCATTCCGGTTTACGACAAACCCATGATTTACTACCCTGTATCCATTTTGCTTTTGGCAGGTATCAAAGAAATTTTAATCATTTCTACCCCCCAAGACATTCATTTGTATCAAAACCTTTTAGGCGATGGATCGTCGCTAGGTGTTCGTTTTGAATATGCTATTCAACCATCGCCCGATGGCTTGGCACAAGCCTTTTTAATTGGCGAAGATTTTATTGGAGACGACAGCGTTTGTATGGTATTGGGCGATAATATCTTTTACGGATACAACCTATCGAACATGCTTAAACAAGCTGCTTCTTTAGAAGATGGCGCCATTGTATTTGGCTACTATGTAAACGACCCCGAGCGTTATGGCGTAGCCGAATTCGACCAAAACGGCAAAGTACTTTCGTTAGAAGAAAAACCTGCTAATCCTAAATCAAACTATGCCGTAACGGGTTTATACTTTTACAGCAACGACGTAGTTAAAAAAGCCAAATCGCTTAAGCCATCGGCTCGTGGCGAATTAGAAATTACCGACCTTAATAAACTATACCTAGCAGAAGGCAGATTAAATGTTCAACTGATGGGACGCGGTGTTGCTTGGTTGGATACCGGCACACACGATAGCTTACTAGAAGCATCAAACTTTATTGCTACCATTCAAAACCGTCAAGGGTTGCAAGTGGCTTGCCTAGAAGAGATTGCCTACAACTACGGTTACATTAACCGCGAGCAACTTTTAAAA
>JAGCMZ010000198.1 GCA_017646225.1 Paludibacteraceae bacterium
ACTTATTTACATAGTGCACATATCTACAATAATGCAAAAGAATTAACCAAATATTGTAACTTAGCAGAGTATGGTTATAATGGATATGTTGATGTGCCAACCAATCGTTATATAGATGACGAAGATGACCCTGTTCATTTAAATTGGGGTGGTAGATGGCAAGTCCCAACAAAATATGATTTTAGTTTGTTATTAGAAAATAGTATAATAAAGATTGATCACGATTCTTTAGGTACAAAAGGGGTTAGATTTACCAGTGTGATTAATGGCAATACACTTTTCTTTCCTTATACAGGCTACATAGACGGAACATGGAAGTACGATTCTTCTAGAAGAGTGGCAGTGTGGGGGGCTGAGCTTGCTGGCGATAGTTTTGCAGCAGAAGAACAAGTGCCCAGTAATGCTGTTTATCTTCATATTATGATAAACCAAGGTCAAGTAACAAAAGGCACTTATTTGTTTAGTCGTAGTTTTGGCTTGCCTATTCGTCCTGTAGTGTATAAAAATCAAATAGAATAGTTTACATAAAGTGGAATTTTGGTATTAAAAAGTTATAAAATCTACAATAAAATTATATCTTTGTAAAATAGAATGTTGTAAAAATAAATGAGATGAAAAAACTAATTAATTACATGGCAATGGCATTGGCTTGTTTGTCAATGACATTAGTGGCATGTCAGCCACCAACAACCGACGAACCTAGTGGTCCTGATACTCCAAGTAATCCTGACCAACCTAGCAATCCTGATCAACCTGTAGAACCAGAACAACCCAAAGATTCTACTACGCTGTATTTTGTAAATGCCGAGGCGTGGGCAACTGTCAATGCGTATGCATGGTTAGATGGGGGAAATCCTATTGTAGCATGGCCAGGTGAAGCTGCTACCAAAACTGACCAACAAGTACATAACTTTGATGTTTACAGCTACAAATTTCAAAGCGATTTGGCCAATAGAATTATCTTTAACGATGGTACTAACCAAACAGGCGATTTAACCTTTGAAGCAAGCAAACCTTATTTTTACAAAGATGCTTGGTATGCATCGCTAGAAGAAATTCCTGCTCCAGAACGTCCAAAAACCTATTACAAAGGCAACGAATACATTGATATGGGTTATGGTGTATGCTGGGCTGCATATAATGTGGGTGCTACAAGTGCCATAGAGAAAGGTAATTTCTATGCATGGGGAGAAACTACACCTAAAGCAGAAAGTGAATACAAATGGAATTACTATAAATGGAGTGCTCATGTAAACAACGATGCGAAAGAACTGACAAAATATTGCTATGATGCAGAATATGGCTATAATGGTTATACTGATGATAATCGTGCAGTGGACCGTGTAGATTATCCTGATGCCGATAATTGGCCAGGTAAATGGACATTCCCTACAGAAAGTGATATGGCAGATTTAGTAGATCCAGAAAAGAGTACGATACAAATGGGTTACGACTCTACCACTGTAGCAGGTACAGCTAGGGGTGTTAAGATTACAAGTAAAAAGAATGGTAATGTTTTGTTCTTCCCTTATACAGGAGTTATTGAAAATGGTTGGTTATATGATGATTTCCGTAAAGTAGCTATTTGGGGAAATCACTTGCCAGGAGATTCAAGACCTCAAGAACAAAATCCTTCTAAAGTAGTTTATTTGAACATCAATATTAATCAAGCAATTGTTACTAAGCGCGTAGATCTAATGAACCGTTGTAATGGTATGCCGGTTCGTTATATGGTGTACACTTCTCAATTAGACGAATAAATTCCATAATAAATAAAAGTCGAGAGAGGTTCAACCAATCTCGACTTTTTTTTTGACTCCTAATTTATATCATGAAAAAAATACTATTCTTTTTAACACTATTGCTAGGCTTATCGGCTTGCCAAAGCCCCGATGTTAGCTATGCTAAATTAGAGAGTATGGCATTTGATAGCGAAAGCTATACCATCAAAGAAGGCGACGAATTGTGGCTATCGTCGTACATTACCATGGAACCCCAAGAGGTAGCCGATACCGTAACCGTAAAATGGGAAGTATCGAACACCGAGTTGGCTTCTATTACCGATTATGGTACCGTAAAAGGCCTTAAAGAGGGGTTGGTAACCGTGACCGCATCGGCTATGGGCTTAAAAGCCACTTGTCAGGTAAGCATTGCTCCGCTTAAAATTAAGGAGTACAGCCTAGCTTCGTCGTTAACGGCGTATGTAAACGAAGCCATCGAGCTTCCTATTTCGGATGTAAAACCCTCTCGTGCACCGCTGTATCGTATCAAATGGGAATCGTCTAACACCGATATTAAACCTACCTTGGTAGATGGCAAATGGGTGATCAATTCGGATGTTCCTGGTAAAACCGTGTTAACGGCCAAAGTAAGCGGTTTAGAAGACAAAACCTGTGCGGTAGAAGTAAAAGTACGTCCTATTAGTACGTTTACCTTGTCCGATAAAAATCTAACCCTATTGGTAAGTCAAAAAGATACCCTTACGTTAACCATGGCGCCCGACAATGCATCGTACAAAGATATCGAGTGGAGAAGTACCAACGATAAGGTCGTTACTGTGAACCAAAAAGGTGTGATTGAAGCCGTTGGCGAGGGCGAAGCAGTGGTAACCGTAACACACTATCCCGCTAACGAAGCCGATAAATTATACGAAGCGCAATGTACGGTAACCGTAACCAAAACCCCACCGGTAACTAGCTTGGAGGTAAGTCCTACTTCTTTAAGCATGAAAAAAGGCGATGTTACGTATGTGACCATCAATAATATTCAACCAGCGGGTGCGCTCGCTACTACCTTAAAATGGGAAATAGCCGATCCAAGCATTGCTAAAATAGCAGGAGGTACTGCCAATGGTTTGAAAAAACAAATCAACGCGCTAAAAGCAGGTACTACTACCTTAACCATTAGTTCGGCATCGGGCTATAAAAAAACGGTATCCATTACGGTAAATCCTATTTCTGCCACGGGAGTTACTATCCCTGAAGCCGATACAAAAGCTTGTGTATGGGCAGGCACCTCGTACACATTTGGTGCTACTTTGCAACCTAGCAATACCGACGATAAACTTGTTTATGCGATTTATACAACGACATCGAATGCACGTGGTTCAGCTAGTATTTCGGGCAATAAAATTACTTTCGATGCCAAAGCCGAAGGTGGGTTTGTTATTTCTGTAAAAGCTATAAGCCCTAGTGGAACAACCACTGTTTCTCAAAGTTTTTACATATACGCTATTCAAGATAAACCCATGAACCAATGGTTCAATGCATGGGTTGACAACCATCAAACAGACTATTACGGTACGTTTGGTATGTACGAAAACATTACACACCGTGTAAAGGTACCCAATATGCCCACCAATATTCAAATAACCAATGTTACACGCTCGTTGAGTGGGAGTAGTTATCATTCTGTAATTTACAACAGTGCGCAACAACGCTTGTATTACGTAAAACAACCTGTTGCTAAACCCGAAAAATATTATGCAGATGAATACAATGACGGTGAGGTAAATGCGCAGTTAAGGAGTTACGGCACCATGGTTACCTACAAGGTAAAAATAACCGACTCAAACGGCCTTACCAAAAGCGTAGATGGTATTCCTATCTATTGTTATGCTACTTGCTTGGGTTATTTGAACTGGCCTGATGCTAAGTCGAGTTACGATGAAACTTATCAAATTGGGCATACTGGGTTTAATACTTGGTACAATAACTACGTATTAGAATCGGGCGCTCTAACTACCGTGAACGCCTCTAAAACCAAGTTTCAAATGGCTGCAATTTACGTTGGTCCTAAGACAGGTAGTCCATCTACCCATAGCATAAAAATTTATAAAGAGGGTAGCGAAATTACTTGGACCGCAACGGGCGAGTACAAAACCTTGTTACTGGGCCAAGGAGTGATGAGTCAATTTGGCTATTCGACTGCCGATTTGCCTTATATCCGATACAGAAGGCCTTAAGTGAAGTGTATTTATGAACAATAGACTATATATTTTTGATACCACATTGCGCGATGG